>QMZJ01000064.1 GCA_003663115.1 Candidatus Altarchaeales archaeon
ACCACATCATCCGCAATGATAGCCCTGATGGGTGCCGGGGACCAGGAATGGGAGGCATTCAAAGGGGTTACATTTCCCAGTTTATATGCCTTGATGGCGAGAAGACATATGGCGGAGTATGGAACGACGATAGAACAGATATCCCAGGTTGCGGTAAAGAGTCATAACAACGCCAGCCTGAATCCATACGCCCAATTTCCATTTAAGGTGACATTGGAGCAGGTAATGAATTCCCCATTGATTGCCGATCCTTTGAGGTTATTACATTGCTCACCTATAACGGATGGTGCAGCTGCCGTCGTTTTGGCATCCGAAAAAGTAGCAAAGAGGTTGGTTGATGATCCAATCTGGATCATTGGATCTTCTATGGCTACAGATACGATAGCATTGCACGATAGAAAAAGTCTATCGAGGATAGACTCAACGATCATTGCAAGTAAAAAAGCTTATAAAGATGCCAAGATTAAACCCGAGGATATTGACTTTGCCGAGGTTCACGATTGCTTCTCAATTGCAGAGATTCTGGCAATTGAGGGTTTAGGCTTTTGTAAACCCGGGGAGGGTGGAAAGATAACGGAGGAGGGAGAAACAGAAATAGACGGAAGAATCCCGATAAATCCATCGGGTGGTTTGAAGGGAAAGGGACACCCGGTAGGAGCGACAGGTATTGCACAGGCTGTTGAGGCCGTCTTACAGTTGAGAGGAAAAGCCGGCAGAAGACAGGTTAAAGACGCTGAAATTGGTTTAATTCATAACCTCGGTGGTTCGGGGGCAACAACGGTAATTAACATATTTGAGAGAGATTAAAATGTCCAAGGGTCTTCCATTACACTGGAGGTTAATACCTCAGAGATATAACCTGATCGGAACGGAGTGCCTGAGATGTGGTGAGAAATTCTTCCCGCCAAGACAGCTGTGTCCCAACTGTAGAAGGGCAGGAAAAATAAGGGAGGTAAAGTTCTCCGGTGAGGGCGAGATCTATAGCTATACGATAATTCATACGCCGCCAGAGGGTTTCGAGTTCATGAGACCCTATGCGATGGGGATAATAAAGCTAATAGAGGGTCCCCTTGTAACTGCACAGCTCGTGGATTGTAAGCCAGAGGATCTCGAGATAGGGAAGAGGGTAGAATCCGTATTTAGAAAGATAATAGCTGACGGAAGCTCCGGAATAATCAGATATGGATACAAATTCAGATTGAAAGACTAGAATGTAGTTAATTCCCCCTTTACACACATCTCCGTAATTCTTGTAACATTCTCCAGCCAGTAATCCACTATCCTCCTGACTTTTTTCTTTAGGCGTTTATCACCGATTATGTGTATAGAAGCGATTAATGGTTGATCTATCGGTTTTCCTATCTGACTGAGCAACTTTACATAGACCTGTTCCGCCCCTTCCTCGGCTATCTCTTCGGCTATTTTTTTTGATAATAGATTATAGATCTTGCCCACGTGGTTTACTGGATTCTTTCCAGAGCTTGCCTCCAGGGACATCGGTCTGTATGGTGTTATCAATCCATTAACTCTGTTTCCCCTGCCCACTGAGCCGTCATCACCCTGTTCGGCGCTTATCCCCGTAACGGTAAGATAGATAATGCCCTTTTCGTAGTCATCGGCGGTATTTATATCGATACTGACGTCCTTGTCGGTTATTTTTGATGCAAAACTGTTTAGTTTGGTATATAATTTATCAATGACGGACCTGTAGTGATCCATATCAGAGATATACTTTGAGACCATCGCGCACGCGACCGTAAGTTTAATCTTGTCCCCGTTCCTCAGGCCCATTACCTTCACGTCCTCGCCTATCTCCTTAAACCCCAATTTCGAGATATATCTCTCCGTCTCCAAAACCAATCTCTCGGTGGCTGTCATTGGAGCGAAGCCAACACCGAAACTCGTGTCATTGGCTCGCGGAATACCCTCCTGCTCGAACACGCCCATTAAATCGGCGGATCCCTGACCCAACATCTGTTCGATCTTCACATGAGAATCTACATCTAGGTTTTTAATATTTTTTCTCAGATATTCTCTCGCTGCATTGATCGCTATATCACCAACTGGGATCGTCTCTTTGCCGACCCATGTGGTGGCTCTCCCCCCCAGCAGGATGTATATCGACTTTTTCACCTCGCCACCACCAAATTCTGGCTCTGCCCGACCACCAACTATCTCAACCTGATCCGTATTGTGGTGAAGGATTTTCCCGTACCTATCTATATATTCTCTACATAATGTCCTAGAAATCGACTCGGCGATCCCATCACAGAGGGAATCGGGATGTCCTATGCCCTTTCTTTCAACAAGCTCAATGACCTGCTTCTCCAAGGGAACAACATTGGGGAATTCTATAACTATGTTTCTCATTCTACATCCCTTATACCATCTGTAGTAACCTCAAAGACACACTCTCCCTCGGGTAGGCTCGGAGAGTCGATCAGTCTGGCAATTCTCTTATCTCCCTTCCCCTTCCTCAGATAAATCCTGTAGGTTGCGGTATGTCCAACGATGTGCCCGCCGATGGGTGTAGTCGGATCGCCGAACACTATATCTGGGCGTGCCATTACCTGATTTGTGACAACAACCGCGATATTATAGGGATCCGATAATTTTCTCTGTAGGATATGCAAGAGTCGGTTCAATTTCTGCTGTCTCTCGGCCAGTGTCCCCCTGCCAACATATTCCGCTCTAAAATGAGCAGTTAACGAGTCTACAACAACGAGCCTCGTTCCATACTCGTTCGCCAGTTCTGCCGCCTTCTCCGCCAGTAACATCTGATGATCCGAGTTATACGCTCTCGCTACATGGATATTTTTTAACGTCTCATTTGGATCCAGACCCAAAGCAGAGGCCATCTGCTGTATCCTCTCCGGGCGGAAGGTATTTTCTGTATCGATAAAAATCGCAGTTCCATCCAGACCGCCCTCCTTCTTCGGGAGTTGGACGTTCACGGAGAGCTGATGCCCCAGCTGAGTTTTACCCGATCCAAATTTTCCAAAGAGCTCCGTTATCGCCTGGGTCTCAATGCCACCACCTAAGAGAGCATCTAATTCTTTACTATTGGTAGAGAGCTTCCCAACCAGCTTCCTCTTCTTGAGAACATCCAGGCCACTTTCAAAGCCCATGCCCCCAACGGCCTCCTTTGCTGCATTTACTATCTTTATCGCAGAGCTCTCACCAAGACCAACGTCCTTCAATTCACCTATGGATGCCGCCGCAATAGCCTCAACGGTGGAATAGCCAGAATCCCTCAATTTCTCAGCAATCGACTTTCCAATGCCCGGCAATTCCTCGATTTCCATTTTAAAACATAGTATGTATTGGAGTAGATAATTAAAAGCTGAGGTTAAAGTTTAGATTTATTTATAGATAAATCAACCAGTGATCTTACTCATCTGTTCAATTACCTCTTCACCGCCTATTAAAGAATTCGTCAATACATCCAGTATTGTCTCTGCCGTTATAATTTCGATTTTACCTTCATACCTTTTCTCCAGTAAAACGTCTTTTTCATTACCCTTTGGGATTATGACCCTCTTTAATCCGGCATCTATCGCAGCCTCTATCTTCTGAGTAATACCCCCAACCGGTAGGACCTCCCCCCTCACGGTCAAAGAGCCCGTCATGGCAACGGATTGATCAATCTTCACATTCTTAAATGCAGAAATGACCGCTACCGCAACTGAAACACTTGCTGAATCCCCCTCTACCCCCTCGTAGGTCTGTAGAAATTGAACGAAGATATCATATTTTTCTTTAATATCCTCTCCATATATCTTCATTATAACCGCGGCAACATTCTGTACAGCCTCCTTTGCTATTTCCCCGAGCTTTCCCGTGGCTATGATCTCCGATTTCTTTCCCCCGGGGGCTACCTCCGCCTCTATCGGTAAGATCGTCCCTCCGTCCCCCAGGACCGCCAAGCCGTTCACCCGTCCGATCCTGCCCCCCTCGGTAATCAGAACATTGTACTCCTTCTTTCTATCCAGGTAAATGTCTCCGATCTGCTGCTCCAGGGTTCTTGCGGCCTTTTTACCCTCTAATACATCCTCTGCCGTTACATATTTTTTCTTTTTTTCCCTCGCTATGTCCCCGGCTGCCCTGATTAAACCGCCGAGCTCTCTGAAGCGGAGGGTCATCTTGCCCCTCATCCCCGCCTTTCTCTTGGCCTCTCTGATTATCTCTTCTACTGCATCCCTCGTGAAGTGTGGGATCTTCTTATCCTTTGATACCTCCTGGGCTATGAATTGAACCAATTTTTTCCTATACTCTTCCGAATCATTTGTCATGTCATCCATATATATTTCGTAACCGTAACCCCTGATTCTGGAGCGGAGAGCTGGATGCATCTGCTGAATATCGTTTATGTTTCCGGATGCAACCAAGATGAAATCACAGGGAACTGGATCCGTCATAACCATGGCCCCGGAACTCATCTCGCTCCTTCCCGTAATCGGCAGTTGCTTTTCCTGTAACGCGGTTAATAGATCCTGTTGTGACCTTCCGAGGGTCGAGATCTCATCTATGAAAAGAACCCCCTTGTTTGCCTTATGAATTAAACCCGAGACAACCCTGAGATGTGCCGGGGTTCCAAGTCCTCCACTCTGTAAAGGGTCGTGCTTAACATCTCCAAGCAAGGCTCCGGCGTGCGCACCGGTTCCATCGTAGAAGGGTGCGCTCTTTCTGGTCGCGTTATCAACCAGTAACTTGGGTATATCCGTCTTTGTCCCACCCATCATCATAAGTCTCAGGTTCAAACCAAACAAGAAAAACAAAAGAATTCCAAATCCTATTAGCGCCGCTGCAACTATGCCATCGATTAGATCAATCATGTGGAGACCAACGGCACTCAGAACAATGATAAATGGTAAGATCAATTGATTGTCCCTCGCTCCCGACAGTTGGCCCTTCTTTTCCCTCTCCCTCTTGAGGATCTTTATTCCCTCACCCGCAGGGACCGTTTTAATTTTAGGATTATTTTCGTCCTCTGGATTGGGATATGCGAAAATATCTACCAGGTCTTCGGGGGGTAGTAGCTCCGCCATCGCCATAGCGAGCATACTCTTCCCAGTTCCCGGCTCTCCGATCAAGAGGATATTTCTCCTTTGTTTTGCCGCCTTCCTTACCAGGTCTACGGCCTTATCCTGCCCAATAACCTGATCTATCAACTTCTCTGGAACCTCGATCTGCTCTGTAGTTTCAAAATCTCTCCAGGACCTCATTTCCGATACCTTAATCTTTTTCATCCTGGCTTCCTCTTTCTTATCTTTATCTCTCTTTTTCCCGAGGTTATTCGTAGGATGTTGTTTCATTATTATTTCATTTACTCAGAAGATATAGAACGTGAATGCCGATTCTCGATTAATAGAATTAATTAATAGACTTATTATGTAAATAATAAATAATTATGTAAATATATGGCACCAAAACTTAAATATCGCTCACCGCCATTCTATTTCTACCTCATCGGTTCTGAACCTCTGTTTTACCTCCGTGTCGTTTATATTTTGCCTAATACCCGATTCGTGCATTAATAGGCCCAATAGAGCTATCATAACGCCATTGTCATTACAATAATTCTTTGGAACACCAAATCTGGCTTTATGCTCTGCCGACATCACCCTCAGCATCTCTTGGAGTCTCAGGTTGTTGCCAACACCCCCAGTCAGGAGAACCTCCTCAGCCTTCAGGTGTGCGAGGGCCCTCTCCGTTACCTCCGTGAGCATCGCAAATGCAGTCTCCTGAATTGAGAAACAGATATCCTCCAATGAATTATTCCTGGATTTCTGAATTGCACTCGTCAATAAACCAGAGAAGGATAGATCCGTACCCTTAACCACGTAGGGCAGCTCTATATATCTCCTTCCATTTCTTGCGAGTCTCTCTATCCTGGGGCCGGCCGGATGCTTGAGCCCGATTTCTCTGCCAAATTTGTCCAGCATATTCCCTATCCCTATGTCGAGGGTCTCTCCAAATACTCTGTAATATTTATCCTTTAATTTCAGGATCTGTGTATTCCCCCCGGAAACGTACAAAATTAGTGGATCCCTTAATTTGCACAGCTCTCTTCCTATTTCGATGTGGGCAACGCAATGATTAACGCCCAAGATCGGGATTTTATAGTGCAGGGACAGGGTCCTGGCTGCAGTAGCCACGGTTCTGAGACAGGGGCCCATCCCGGGTCCCTGGGAGAATGAGATTAGATCGATATCTCCAAAATTCAGTCCCGCTTCCTCTAACGCAGAATCTATAGCAGAATCCATGTTCTCAGACATAAATTGAGATGCCTCTCTCGGATGAATGCCCCCGGTCGGTTGATATATCTTCCTTATATCAGCCAATATCTCATGATTTGAATTCAGAATTCCGATTCCGAGAGTATGCGCAGTACCCTCAATTCCCAGGGCAATCATCTTGTTTTAAATTATCTTAAACGAATATCTATAAAAATGGGCACTGGGATACTGTCTGGAACGAAGGTTCTCGTTGTAGAGAGTGATCTGAAGTCCTTTCTACGAGAGAAGGGATTTGGCGAGGAACGTGGAAAAAGACAGGAATTATCATTAATTGAGGCCCTATTCCTGGTTGAGAATGGAAAGATGAGGGTAGTTGATGGGGAAAGGAATCTAGACTTTGACGATCTATTGAAAATCGGAAATAGAGTGGAAGAAAACTTCTATTCAAAGTATCTGGTCTATAGTGATCTGAGGACAAGGGGTTTGCTGGTCAGAACCGGATTGAAGTTTGGTTCAGATTTCAGAGTTTATGAGAGGGGAAAGAAGATAAAAGTGAGTCATTCCAGATATCTGGTGCACGTCGTTCCAGAGGAATACACGTGCTCATTCCCGGAGCTCGTCAGGGCAATAAGATTGTCTCAGAACGTAAACAAGCTGATGATTTACGCAATAGTGGATGAGGAGGGAGATGTCACATATTATCAGATAGACAGGGTCAAGCTATAACCATTCCTAAAGATTTTAATTAATCAAATCTGAATATACTTAGTATCCAGTAGCTATCTAAAGGTGAGGTAGCCATGGGTCGGAGTTAGTCGACAACTAAGGTGCGTTTCGCCCTTCGGGCTCAAGCGCACTTAATATGATCCCATGATTAGTATTCAGTGCAGTGGGGCTGAACGGAGTGAATGCCCCACCTTTCGCCAGCCTTTATTAGAGGCTGGTCGGAGGTAGCCGACCGCAAAACTGCAAAGCAGTTTTGGGTCCCTCGAATCTTTGATTCGAACGGACGACTAAGGTGTGGCGTGCGCTTCGCTTAGCCACACTTAATAG
>QMZJ01000065.1 GCA_003663115.1 Candidatus Altarchaeales archaeon
CGAAGATCTACGGGATAGAGCTCGGAAGGGCAGAGGTGCTGTCCGGAGGGAGTATGGTGCCAGAAAACCTATGAAGGCTTTAAGGATAGAAAACCCAATAACTAAAAAGGGGAGGGGTTAGGGATATAAATTAATTTCTTGTCCTTAAATATTTAACGAAAAGTCAAGAATTTGTATGAAAATTGTCAATGCAGTGAAAACACAATTTACTCGAATTTTATACTCTTATTCTTAAATATTGAATATCAATGTAATAATATCAGATAAAATTGTATCAATTTTATCAGAATGCCAAAGGGATACAGTATATCAAAACTGAGCCGCTTCGGGTATTCGTATGAGCATATTGGCAGTTTGCTGAGCATATTCTCCCAGACAACCGTTTGTAAGATAATGTTTCTATTGGATAGGGAGAAGGAGATGGAGGTCAGGGAGATAAGGAGAGAGCTGAGTGGAGTACAAAGCTTCGTGATAAGTAAATCATTATCCCTATTGAAAAATCACAACATCATCGGTAAGGTAGAGAAATCCTATGTCCTGAAGAACGACATATTCTTTCAAAGGCTCTCCGATGCTACCGTCAAGATCCTGGGTCTGGTGGGTGAAAAAACCACGAGGGAAAAGATAACCGAGATGGATCTGAGGAATGTCGCAGACCTCTTCTCAAATCTCTTTTTCGATAATGTAAGCAATATTCTCATCCATATGTTGCTCGTGAAACCGAGAAAATTTAATGAGATTGCCGAAATGTACAGAAACGCTCACGGGTATGTGCCAACCAGTACTCTCAGATATCATCTATCTACGAGAAAGGCATCTATTGGCGATCACAAGATAAAGATATTCGATCTTAGAGGTAGGAACTATACGCTCTCGCTTACGGGGAAAAAGATACACGACATATTCGATAATTTCATCGAGGAATATGAAAATGCCATCGAGCAATGGATAAATGAGATGTGGAAATTGCCAATCAGGGAACTAACTACCGAGAGCATACCGATAGCCGATCCAAGGGATTCCGTTCACAAGCTTTTGAGAATTCTTTACAGTTCAGATTTCATCATAGCGTTCTCAACAGAGCCCAAGGGGATAATAACGACGAAGAATATTATGAATAAAATAGGCAATAATCTGGGGAATCTGGGATTCTTAGCCGATACAACCGTTGAGGACATAATGACCCCGATATCTAAGGATCAGATCGTCCCCGGAAAGACAACGCTTCTGGATCTGTTCAAAAAAGAAGATGGATTCGAACACAACCATTACATCGTAGACCTCGGCAGCGGAATGTACAGCGTCCTCAGTATCTATAATGTACTTAAGAGATTCAGCGTTGCTTGAGTTCAATCAACCACAACCCTGGTCACCTCTCCATCTTTAATCGGTAAGGCATCTCCCTCCTCTGGGTCTGAAGGGATGTCGATCCTCCCGTTACCGGATATATCTATCTAAATATACCAATAACCTTCTTCTTTTTCATATCAACCACCACCAGGGCATGAAATACCCTCGCAGTTTTAACCGCGAGGGCATTCCATTGCAGCAAGCCCTTATTTACAAATTAATACTGCAAATCCTTATATAAAAGGCGTCTGGAAGCTCATTACCATATTATACTGGGGGTTACTTCAAAAACGAAATTACTGACAAATCGTTTCCATCTGACCTTTTAAAATATTCATCCCTAATTTTAACTACAAAATTACCTTTAGGATGACCAAAGAACGCAACATATTCGAAATCCTCTCTGTACTGGACAGAAAGAACAGGCCCATGACCTCAAGAGAAATTACAGAGGAACTTCATAGGATAGGGATAAACATAACTGAGAGGAGAGTTAGGCACTATTTGGAATCATTGGATGATATGGATTTCACTGAGAGTCTCGGCAGGGTGGGAAGACAGATAACCGATCTCGGGAGAGGGGAGCTGAAAAAGACATACATTCGCGGCAGAGCCGATTTCATCTTGGATAGGATAGTGAGAATCATTACGGAAACGAGATTCGACGTTTATAGGAAGAGAGGCAACGTGGTCGTAAATTTATCGTTCATCCGAGAAGACAGAGAGCAAAAGGTCAGGGAAATTCTCGAAGAAATCTGCACGAGAAGTAGTCTTGCCCCGCCATTCATCAAGATTGCATATCCTGGAGAGAAACTCTGCAATAGAGAAATTCCGGAGGGAAAAATCGGGCTGGCTACCATTTCAAGCGTAACGATAGAGGAGATTCTCCTAAACGAAAGGATCTACGTTAACCCATTATATGGTGGTTTGGTCGAGTTCATAAACCATAAACCAGTCAGATTCACGGAGTTGATATCATATTCTGGCAGTTCAATAGACCCATTGGACCTGTTCATATCACGGAAAATGAGCAGGGTTTATGATGCAGTCATGAAAGATTATGGGAGTATCCCGGCCGACTACAGGGAGATCCCTTATACGGCCCGGGACAGGGCGATAGATCTTCTGAGAGAGGCAGTGGATGTTTTTGGTGGATTGATCGTTGTTGGAAGAACCGGGGTCGATGTCCTCGGATTGAATACAAAGGAGGGATATACCGGCATAGTCGGATTCGGCGGCGAATTATTGCTGTCCGCTCTGGAGGAGTGTAACATTAGAACGAATACAAACACGGTCGATACGACTATTGATTTCAAGGAACTGGAGCTGATTTCTGAGGTGAAAGGCGAGGTTTTATTGGAGTAGTGAGTTATCATCTAAATGATCTCTCTTGGGGGATGACTCTTCTGCGTAACTAATGCAACCAATACAAATGTTATCAGGCTTACTGCCGGGGATATTATCGTCGGCATTCCATCAAAAGCCGATGTGAAGAAACCCTCTATGAACATTACATCGTTGCTTAAACCATAGAAGCTCGGCGTTAAAACAAACAAAATCAATCGGGTAAAAGAACCGCTCAGAAAGGATACTATCGCCGCGGGAGTATTTGATTTCGACCAGAATAATCCGAGGATGAATGGAACCACCGCCCCGGAGAGCAGAATGTCGAATGATAGAATGATCAATATTCCGGATACAGGTATAAACATAGCGAAGAACATAGCCAATACCGCAACAGGTATCGTGCTCAATCTGGACATGAAAAGGAGTTTATCTCCGTGGTTATTTGTATCTTCTGGATTGTAACCCAAGAGATTATGCGAGATTATGGAGGATGCCGCCACTATCAATCCATCGGCTGTGGATACTGCAGCTGCGAGAATCCCGAGTATAATCGGGATAGAAAACACCGTCGGGGATACATTAGCCAGGAGTGTGAGAAGAACTGGTTCATTTACTGGATCGACGGTAATATTTAATGTATTAAATATGTTAATACTCGCTATACCGATGATAATGAAGGGTATGCCTATAAGGAGTGTTCCAATACCTGCGATATAAAAGGCCCACTTAGCAGTTTTCGGGTTATCGATTGCAAATACTCGCTCCACAAAATCAACTGCGATAATATTTCCAACACCCAACGCCAATAAAATTGCCAGATTAATTAGTGCCCCATTACCCGGATTTATGATCTGATGTGTATCGAATATTTCTTGGGAGATTTCAATGCTTATCCCGGAGGTCATCATAAATACGACCAATGCTATAACCCCTAGGAGAATCATCACCAACTGAATCAGGTCCGTGTTCACTACAGATATGAGCCCGCCAGGCACAGTGTACATTAGAATACCGACTGAAACGATAAATATACCGAGCCAGTAAGAGACTCCCAAGAATATCTGGAAGATGAAACCCACAGCGACGAGACAACCACCTACAAATATGGCGGAACTGAAAACCATCAACGACGATACCATGATCTCCATAGTTCTCCCATATTTTCTTCCATAAAAATCCGGAGGAGTTAGCAATTTCATCTCGTTCAGAGGTTCCGCAAAGAACAATCCAATTAAGATCAATGCACCGGACAAACCGATAATCATCGCAGCTCCCGACCAGAAGCCATATAAAAAAGAGAAATTGGCTAAACCCAGGGTTATATCCGCATCGATGCTCTGAGCCATCAATGTTGCAGCTGTGACGCCGAGAATCAACTGCCTGTTGGCGACGATATAATTCTCACTTCTACCCTTCACTAATCTGGAGAGATACACGCCAACGCATATCACGATGAGAAAGAAAAGTACAACACCGACCACGATCAATTGAATCATTTTATCTCGCAACTGCGGATTACAGTAAGTCGCTATGTGACACCAACCCCTTCGTTTTTCATATCTATATCGAGATAGCTTTAATTACGTCGCTATTCGAGACCAAACCAACCATCCCCCCGTCCATCATCGGAAATCTCCTTCTCTTCATCTTTGCCATCAACATGGCAACCCCCCAACACTCATCTCGGGAGGAACCGTTAACATCGGTTTTGACTAACATTTCTGACCTTTACCTCGGGATTCTCACTCCTCACTATAACCTTGTGTACCATATCCCTCTTCGTTAGTATAATACCGTATCGCCAGAATTTTCGACTGTCAGGCTGGTTACTCCCTCATCCACCATCTTCCTATTCGCTTCATCTACGGAAGATTCCGCATCAATTTTCACAATCGACCCCGACATAATATCTCGTACTTCCCTCCTCCATCCAACATAGGTTAATTGAAAATCCTTATATAAATACACTCCGGAAGCACACTTCCGTAAATCTCCCAACCTTTGGCAGGGGATTATGAAGATAAGGGCGAGGTACTGCTCTTATAACATATACATGGGTGGCAAAATTTCCGCGCGCCGAAAAGTATAAAGTGGCGAATGGTGATAAATAAATCGATCGTACCGGGGCAACCAAGGCGGAGAGGCAGGAGGGGTTATGGAACGTGCTGATAGTAAGGTTATTGGTGTAAGTGCTTGCTGGAATAAGTAATAGAGGGCTTAGAGTCCATTTAGAGAAACACAATGTACAGTTGATCATACCAACGATCATTGAAATAGGATTCAAACACCATTGGGGACCCGAGTGACCCAGATGCAAGATAAAAACAAAAACAAGGGAATTAACTGATATATTGTTAAAACAAATAAAATTTTTACAATTGTATAAGTGGTAGTGCACTTCCTGTTAAAATTTTTAAAAAATATATTCCCAATAGTATATCTTTTATTTATATTTTTCAATCTTGTCATAATAATTTTACAACAAATTGCATACTTTTTAAAGAACAAAATCCATATATATTACTGACAATTTGTTAAATGTTTAGAATGTTCATAATCCAATACACATTATGTATGGAAAATAGACAAACAAAATGTTAATGAGGTCGGAGGATAAGAGAAAAAAGGAGTTGCAGCAACTCAGAAATGAAAAGAAAGCCATAGAAAGGACAATGCGACTCATCAGAGCGCACAAGGTAAGGGCAGAGGAGAGGGTCTTGGATGCGGCGAAGGCATACCACCGGGCGTTAATCGATATAGAGGAGAGGATCGAGAAGATAGAAAAAAAGGATAATTTAGAAAGATAAAGATATAAAAATGTTTGCATATCCCATGGATAGAAATCTGGAAGAGAGGGAGATGGAATTGCAGAGACTTAGGGACGAGAAGATGGCGATGGAGAGGACGATAGAGCTTATTAGGACGTATGGTGGGGGAGCAACTATCAACAAGAAGGCCCGAGAGAATATAATGAAGGCATATTGCCGTGCAATCTCCGAGATTGAGAAGAGAATAGATGAGATCGAAGGATAAAATGATCTATTAATGTTCACTTGCCTCTTGCTGTTGATAAGAAGGAAATATGAAAATTAAGAAACTAACAACCCTTTCATTTTCGATATCCGAGAAGGCGGAGAGCAAGATCGAGAGAAAACTTAGAACTGGAAGGGGAAATATGCTCGGATTCATGAGTCCCAACAATGAAGGGGTGAAGGTGAAGAAGGGGTACTTGCCACTGGCCAGGTTCAGGGCATCGAGACGGGAGAGGACAAAGAAGGGGTTTGAGACAAGGAAGAACTACTTCTACATAGACCTGAGCAATGGAGAGATCTATTATATCAGAAAGAATAAGATAAAGAGGTATGATCTGCCGAAGAGGTTGCTCGGCCTGTCGAGGGAGGCGATATCAGAGCTCGGTAATCTACTTAGATTCGGCAGCAGATTTCGTGATGAACTGGATCGGGATGTGGTACTGGAGCTCTCAGACGCTGGTTTGGTTGACATATATAAGCTAAAGAGCAAACAGCTGATGGCACTGCTCATAGACGAACTGAGTGCAGACCCAACCGGAAGGGTTACGCAGACAAAGGAACATATAAAGGCAACATATCCACTACCAAGGTTTACGGATAGGGGTTATGACCTTTCTGCATTTCTCGAACTAGATGACAGAATTGTTGAATCCTACCAGAAGGACGCAATAAAGTATTCAACGGATAGGATGGGTAAGATTCTCAAATACCTGTTCAATGCAGAGATAATTCTCGAGGGGATGACGTTTATGCCCTATCTAAGGGCCAATTACACGGGGAGGGATAAGTACAGGATAAAAAGCTCCGATATTCACTTCCCAGTGTGCTTTATAGGTGATAAAAGGATTAGGAAGAAAAAGGGTGTAAAACTGAAACCGATAGCATTGAGCGTGGAGATCGGGACGAAGGACACGGTGCCGATGGAGACCCCCACGATAGATTTCTCAGATGTAATAGGTCTGGAGGAGGTTAAGAAGGAGATTGAGGATTCCATAATACGTCCGATCAGAGAGCCGGAACTGGCCAGGAAATTTGGAAAGAAGGGAGGGGGCGCGATCCTCTTATACGGCCCCCCCGGATGTGGTAAGACCTATATAGCGAAGGCAACGATCGGGGAGTGTGGCGTACCATTCTTCAACGTAAATATCAGCGATATCGTAGCTATGGGAGCTGATGAGGGGGCAAAGAGCCTTCATAAGATATTTGATGAGGCGAACAGGAATTCCCCATCTATAATATTCTTCGATGAGATAGATGCGATAGGGGGTAGAAGGGATTCGAGACAAAAACATCTTGAGAAGATGGGTGTGACACAACTCCTGATGGAGATGGATGGGGCTCAGGGGCTGATGGAGAACGTATTGATTATAGCTGCGACAAACGCCCCCTGGGCGATTGACCCGGCACTCAGAAGATCGGGGAGATTTACGAAGCAGATATTCATCCCGCCACCGGATCTAAAGGCAAGAGAAGAGA
>QMZJ01000066.1 GCA_003663115.1 Candidatus Altarchaeales archaeon
TCAAGCTTTTCTTCCAAAGAAAACCTTGACGCATCAAGCTTTGGAAAAGCTTGACCAAAAATTTAGACAAAATTTTTTCCGTCAACGCTCAAGCTTTGGAAAACCTTGACCAAAAATTTAATTGAATTTTTTTGATCAACCTTTTTCCTAAAAAGGTTGCCGTCAACGCTTTTTCTAAAAGGGTTGAACTTGACCAAAAGAAAAGAAGAATTCGGTGAGTGTAAGTTCAGGTCCATCAGCAGCTACCCTTTTCATCCTATTCCACGAATTCAGCCTGGGTCGGTGTCATCATCTGAACGTTAGATTATGGGATTTCAAGTAAATTAACCGCCCACTATGTCACTACCCTCTAGATCCGCCCGAATCTCTGTGCTCAATTCCTTCAATTTTTCGGTCAATTTTTTCTCTTGTTTTTCGAGCATCTGAATTTTGGCATTTATAACATCCTTATTTTCCCGAAGTTTCTTTTCGCTCGTGGGTTTATCTGTCTCGATCAATAGTGGTCCAGTAGCTTCATAAAGCCTCTCCTTATCAATTTTTTTCAACGCCGTAAGGGCATTGTCGATGTCTGTAGATTGTAAGATCAGTTGTTGTTTTTGTAAAACTATCGCTTGTAGCTGATTCTGGAGTCCCTGAAACTGGTTTATTCTGTCCTGAACTTGTTTTGGTATATCCATCTTAACCTTTTGTTAAATTTAAACACATTCCAATCCATCGGAGATAGGTGTTCATAGAGCCACGAAGTGCCGTAAGATCCTTAGCAATGATCCTTAAACTCAGGAGGTTTCTCTTATGACTCAGAGTTATCTTCGATCTGTGGAATGCCCTGCTCTTTGTCTCCATCTCAATGGCTCTGCAACAGACCTCTGCCACCTCGGATGGAACGTGGATATCTACATCCAAGGAATTCATCTCGCAATTACCGTTTTGGGTAGCATCTCTCTTTTTTTGATCCATATATTTGATCTCTTTTCCCTACACTTTGTGCACTTCAACCTGTGCTTTACTAAATAATCATAATCTACCTCCGCACCACACTCTATGCATATATATGTCATTTTACCCTCTGAAATAATACGCCCCACCCGTAAATCTGAGACCGCACGATTTGCACTCCCAGATCCCAGTCGATCTTCTCCTGACCTTTCTGCCACACCCGGGACATCTGTTTTCCTTGGAGAGATCCTCGATCTTGCGTATCTCGTCCCTCAGCTTGCGACCAATTCTCGGGCCATATCTCCCGACCGATCCAACCTTTCGCGTATGACTGTACATTTTCTGGATCCGGGTATAAGGATAATTGATTTGGAATATAAATATCCCGAATCTTAGCGATTTTGCTGGTGGATCCCTTCTCGTTCGCTCTCAGATAGATTTCGCGAGTCCAGTGCAATCACTGTCGCCTCTGCGTTCTTTATCCCCGCGGATTTTAGGTTGACGGATGGGTCGATATACACGTCATTCCCGTGATGATTATCAAAAATTTTTTCTAGGTTCTCATTTTTATTTCTATGGGGTAAGTCGGTGTCTGTCTCTTGGGAATAAAACTACCTCTCGTATTGGAAGGTCGAGAAGCTGCATCATCACCCTGTCTATACCGAGACCAAAACCGCCATGAGGTGGCATTCCATATCTAAAGGCCTTGAGATAAAATTCGAAGTTCTTCGGGTCTAGATTAAAGTGCTTTATCCTCTCCAGCAATAGTTTTGGGTCGTGGATTCTCTGCCCCCCCGAGGCGATTTCCACGCCCTTATAGCCGAGATCAAAGGAGCGGGAGTACCTCTCACCCTCTGGCATCGTATAGAACGGCTTAGTAGACAGAGGGAAATGAATTACAAAATACAGATCCGATCCGAATTCCTCCCTCATTACCCTGCCAAGGAGCTTTTCGGACTCTGTATCGAGGTCCTCCCCCCAGGGAAGCTTCTTTCTGTGTTCTTCCAGGAGCTTTAATACATCGTCATATTCAATCCTCTCTATTTTCTCCGGAACCTTGATCTCCCTTTTCAGGATATCGAGCTCTTTACAATGAGATGCCTCTTTTATCATAGTTAGGACAAGCTTTTCAAGGATATTTATCACATCCCCCTCGTCTTTGATGAATGCCATCTCTATATCTATGGCAGTTACCTCATTTAAATGCCTCCTGGTGTCGTGCTCCTCTGCCCTGAAATATGTTGTAATCTCATAGACCCTGTCGAGTCCAGTAGCCATCATCATCTGTTTATAAAGCTGGGGTGACTGAGCTAGAAAGGCCTCCCTGTCAAAGTAGGATATGGGGAATAATTCTGTTCCACCCTCCGATGCACTGGCGATAATCTTTGGTGTGTGTATCTCTATAAACCCGTTCTCTTTCAGGAATTCCCTGCCGGCATCCAGAATTTTTCCCCTTAATTTGAATATTGCAGATATCTCTGGCTTTCTGATATCCATGAATCTATTGTTCAGTCTCGTGTCCAAGTCGGAGCTAACCTTCTGTGTGACATCCAGAGGGAGGGGTGACTCTGATCTGCTTATTAAATTTATTCTGTCCGGAATTATCTCTACCCCATTGGGGGCCTTTTCATTTTTCTTCACCCTGCCATCTATCTCAACAACGGATTCCTTGCTAAGTTGATCTATATCGGAGAGTACCTCGGATCTGGTGATCCCCTCCTTCGCAGTTATCTGAATAAAGCCCTCCCTGTCCCTGAGGATTAGAAATTTCAATCTACCCAGATCCCTGATCTCGTGAACCCAACCACTTACAGTTACCGACTTTCCATCCAATTCGGGGGAAATTTCTCCGGAGTAATGAGAACGCATTTTCCGGTATTTAAAAATTCGATTGAGACAAGAAAAGGTAGAATATAAAACTTGGTTGAAGAGAATATGAGAAAAACCTATTCAAAGGAGATCTCAACCTTGTTATTGGTCAGAGAGGCTATCAATTTTTCCATCTCCCTCAGGCTCATTCTAAGCTTCCTTCTGTCCTTTTTACTTATCCTAACCCTCTGCACCATGGTGCCGTCTGGTTTGTAAACGGTATTTATGGCTAAAATTCTCGCGGGGGCTACAAAATCATATATGGTCTCCTGTAGATCGCCGGTACTTATCACCCTTAACTGCTTGCCAAGATCCCTTGATAATTGCCTTATATTGTCTCCGCCCTTTCCGATAATCTTTCCGATATTCTCCTTTTGGGTTAAAACGATGATAAATTTCTTTGTATCTATTGCCCTGTCGAAACCTATCTCACCCTTTCCCAATTTATATAAAATCTTGGATAGCTCCACATCCAATTCGGATATCTTTCCAGCCTTTAGTTTTTCCTCGCATGCAGTGCACAATACACCACTCTTTGCACAGATAGCACAGATCGGTAGACTCATTTCTATCTCTATGTAAAGAAATACCATGTGACATATAATAAAAAATAAAATAAATAGAGGAGTATTTCATAGAGGGATTATTTCTTGGAGAGGGTTATCTCGATCGCAGAGACCTTTACCGGGCCCTCGTCACCCTCGATCTCCTCGGTGTCTATCTTTATATTCTCTGGAGTTACGCCCTGAACGAATCTCTGTCTAACTATCTCCGCGACATCTACCGCTCTGCTAATCGCCCTTCCCCTCGCCTTTATTACCACACTGGATTCGCCGTTGTTAAATTGTGTAACAACGGCCAGCACATAGCTCATTATTCCCTTCTTACCTATAAACACCACGTTATCATCTTTTTCAGCCATGATATCACCTCTTATTCACTTATTCGTATTATGCCCACAGGACATGTTGTCTCACAAGCCCTGCACAATACACAGTTGTCCACGTTCCCTGTGATCTTTGCCTTTCCATCAACAATTTCAAATAGGGAAACTGGACACGCATTTACACATGCTCCGCACCCGATACATCTCTCGATCTCGATCTCGATCTCTACCATGTCGTGTCCTCCCATAGTCATATCGGGGTATTAATCTATAGTATGGATTGTATTTAAATATCTCCCATTCTTAACTATTTTGGCTTTTGGTTATATAAATCCCGTATGGAATCGTTATCTCTACTTTCGGAACTACTGTTTTTTGTCCTCGCAGATCACCTCTACTTCATCATAAGGAGGTCTGAGAACCCCCGGCTTTAATATTTAGATTTCATTATATCAATATGCCTCTGGTATTTTGACTGTGCGAACCCTCCCGCTTTAGTTCTCCTGATCTCTCTTTCTTTAAAGAGCAATTCTCTTTTTTCCATCGACGTAGTCCTCAACCGGCAGGTTTTTCACATTCGCTCTGATATAGTTTATGCATTTGCCTCTCATTTATTCCTCCTCAGTCTCACTATATCCAGTATCCTTCTCACGACAACATCCAAGAAGAAGAGGGAAAGCGCTGCCGCTATGAAATAGATCTGCAGGGGTGTTTTCCGCAATATAGCCCTGACCGAAGCCTCTTTCACATAGTCAAGGACATCCTCCTCCAGTCTGTTAATCTCCGAGGAATTATAGGCTTTTCCGTGTGTAAGTCCAGCAATCGTTGACAACTCCTCTGAATTCACCCCGAGTTTTCTGTATTCTTCCGGAATATCTACAGCTATTGCATCCATATCCTCCCCCAGGCTGGAAACGGCCTTCACCCTGTAAAATCCATCCCTCTCCAGGGTTATCCTGCCGGAGAACATGTCAACATCTATCTGCTTCAGTGTGATCTCTTCCCGATTTCCATCCTCATCCTGCAGAATAAGAGTTGGCTCCTTTTCAGATTTTATCAGAATCTCCGCCTCTTCTCCGGATTTTATGTCCCATGTCTCTATATTTACCCTCTTTCTCTTCTCCAGGTTACCTATGGCCCAGTTTGTAATAGCAGAGATCAATTCCCCGTTATTTGCATAATATATGTTGGGGGCCCATTTTAAGCCATTATCTGTCGTCAGGGAAACAACTCTGCCCAGACCGAAGCGCCAGACGGTAACTATCGGCATCCTTCCCTCGGTAGTTACCAGGACCTGTGAAATGGATTTCTCTGTAACCCCGTTGAATTCCTTGATCGACGGCCAGAATTGCACCAGGTCCCGGGTTATAAAGTGATATCTATTGTAAACCCCAACAGAGTATTGGTCCTTCTCCTCTTTCTCTTTTTCCTCTTCAAATTCTAGTTTCAGTCTCTCGTATTCCTCGGGTTTGAAGTAGAGGCCATTACCGGCATTTGCGAGTGCACGCATGAATCTCTCATCTGTGTCGAAACCAACACCCACGGTATAGACGTTAATACCCTTCTCGCTCATGGCTCTCACCTGCTCTATGGTTGGTTCCTGCATTGCCATCCTCTTTATGACCCCGTCTGAGATTATGATCACATACTTTTTCCCGGAGAAATCTTTCAGGAGCCTCTCGGCATATACCAATGAAGACATCATGTCTGTGCCCCCGCCGAATCTAAGGGATTTTATCTTGTTCTCCAGTTCTACCTGTATATCCCCGAGCCTGCGAACCGGCGATATGGTATACGCATCCACATTAAACGCGATGGCACCAACCATATCCTCCGAATCCAATTGCCTTATGAGGTTTATGGCCAGTGCCTTCTCAACATCAACCTTTGTTCCCCCGCTCAATCCATACCCGGTACTCTCTGATATGTCAATTAGGAAAATAACGGCAATCTCCTTCCTCTTCTTCTCCGGGGGCTCTGTGGAGATTACGGGCAAGAGGGTTTCTATATAGCTGTTATGATATCCCCCCCTTTCATAGGCGCTATCCCCACCAACAACAACCAGACCATTCCCATCCACGATATAGTTATGCAGTGAATTCACGACCCACCTGTTCAGTTTATCGGCAGGCTGGTTATCGAGATAGACAACGTCATACTTAGTAAAATCCTGTCTCGGTTTGTCTGTCATAACTACATCATAGTTCTCATTTAATAACGAGGAGAGCTGCGAATTTCCACTATCGGTAACCAGGAGAACATCGGGTCTTTCAACGACGTCGACGCTCTTGATCATCTCGTTATTTGCCTTAAAGTAATCACCGCTCTTCGGCTTTACACTCGCAGTTATCTTGTGAACCCCCTCGCCCTTCATGGAGAAGGTAAATCGGAACGATTTAATCGCCTCATCCTGCCTGACATTGTTAACGATATGGATCAGATTGTCGTCAACCCTCAGATTCAGGTTGTATTCTGCCCGGCCCTTGCCAACTTTTCCGACATCTATCTTCAATGTATAGTCCGCATTCGCCGGTGTTTTCTTGTCGCCATCCATCCCCGCAATATAGATGTCCTCCCGAGCGAGATCTGGGATTAACGCAAATACGGTAGTGTTCGAGCTACCGAGAACCCGTGCCGTATCCACCGCATCCCTTCCATAGTTGTTGTTGCCATCGCTAAGAAGTATTATCAAATTCTTTTTCCTGCTCTCCCTCAGTGTCTCCCGATAAAGTGCATTTCCGATCTCTGTTCTGTTTCCGGCAGAGAAATACCTCAGATCAACAGAGTCAGGTCTTCCCGTCAGATTTCCAACTAATGCCCTTATCTCGTTATAGATCCTTTCCGCCATATCCCCATCCATACTGGTCATGGACATGCTCCCGGACCGGTCAAAGAGTATGGTTATTGATGTAATATCCCCGAATTCGTGGGTCGTTCTGGCAATGAACGGGGATGCAAGGGCAATGACGATCAGAGAAACCAGTACGAACCTTGAGAAGAGAAAAAACCACCGTCTTCTGTCCATGCCCCCTCTTTTTATGTAGTGATAAAAAGCTAACATGACGGGAACTATCAAAAGCAGCAAATACGCATGTTCCACCCCGTAATTCCCAAACACGAGTTCCATATCTTCCTTATTCTATTAAAATTCTCGAGATAAATAGTTCCTTTGCGATTTTACAGCGTGAAGGAAAAGATGAAATCTCACCCAGTAGACGAAGACGAGAATGCTCCTGGTTCTAACTCAGGAAACCCTGAGGTATACCTCGTCATCTATCCGTTCATCATTATACACGGCCATTATATCCGTGCGATAGGTTCCCGGGTATGACGCGTTTGCCTTCACATCGAAATTTAATCTTATGCTCTCCCCGGGCCGAAGTTCTACCTCCTCGCTAATTTCACGAGAATTTGTTTCCTTAAAGAATAGGACCTTACTAGTTTCCAGTTTTATATCTATAATCAAATCCTCATCTCCCCTGTTCTTTATATCGATCCA
>QMZJ01000067.1 GCA_003663115.1 Candidatus Altarchaeales archaeon
GATAAAAGAAGTTGCCGAAGGCAAATCTGGGCGAGTGGTAGCGAGCCACATATCCTCCTGTTAGCAGACCAGAAGGGCAAGGTTGCGAAGCAACCGCAGAGTCGTGGACGAAGGGCGCTCCGAATTTATGATTTCCACAAACCATGGATATTACAGTATTCTCTTGCGGTAATATTTTCTGCTCTAATTTCAAATTCAGCAATTACCTCTATCCATTCTATGTAATGATTCTCTTCCATGGGATGTGGAATTGAACCAACTTTGACCCTTACGCCTGTTTCTGTTTTTTCAATTACTGGAACATGCTTTTCCTTTCCAACATCTTCTGTTTTTTCTGCAAGCAATTTCATTGGCTGACCACAACAGACGAGCTGACCTGCACCAGCATGCAGAACCTCAATTATGTTTCCGCAGACGTTGCATTTGTAAATTTGTCTTTGTTCTGTCATATTATCACTTCCTTTATTTCAAAATTTTTCCTGTTTCAATATACCAGAGATATAAATCCAGTCTCGCAGGACTAATGTTTAGTTTTTCTGAAAGCTCCTTTAGTATCTTTTCAATTTCCAAATATTTTTTCTTTCCTAAGGTTTTTGGTTTTTTGATCAATTCAAATTTTGTTAACAGATCAATTATATGAAAATCTATTATTCCAACATTTTCAAAGCCCATATTGCGAAGGAAATGGCTTGCTTCCTTATAGCCGATGCCCTTTATATTTTTCACAAGCCATTCCCTTATTTCCTGCTCATTCCTCTGGTTCAGTATTTTTCTAATAAGGTTTTTTCTTTTTCTTGCTTCGACAATATACCTGGCCCTTGTGTTGGGAAACCTGTAACCAAGGTCTTTAAGCTTCTTTGCTATTTGTTTTTCTGTCATTCTCAAAAAACCATCCCCCATCTCCTCCTGAATCTTTATAGATCTTTCTGCATTGAAGTTTGCAGTAAGTATACAGAAACAAAGCTCCTTAAAGATATCATCCGCTGACTCTGTTCTTTTTGATCGAAATTCCCTGATACGCAGGTCAACTACTCTTTTAACCTCAGGTTTTTTGCTTATATTTTTAACAAGTTTTATAAGCTCTCCCATTTAAACATTATTACCTTCAATTCAAAAATAGTTTTTAGAGCACTGCATGATGGCTACTGATGAATCTCATTTCAATACTCTTCACACTTAACTTGGTAGAAACTTTTAGGATGGTCACAGGAAGGACACTTTTCTGGCGGTTCTTTCCCAAGATGAACATAACCGCATTCTCGGCAAACCCACCAGACCTCTTTTTCTTTTTTGAACACTGTTCCTGCTTCGACCTCTTTTAAGAGTTTCTTATACCTTTCTTCGTGATGTTCTTCGGCTTTGGCAATAGCTCTTAAACGCTCAGCAATTTCAGGGAAACCTTCTTTTTCAGCAACATCAGCAAATTCTGGATACATTTTTGTGTGCTCGTAGTTTTCACCGGAAATTGCCGCTTTTAAATTCTCGACTGTAGTGCCAAGTATTGTTGGTGCTGCCACTTCAACCTTAATTTCATCTAATTTTTCATCACTTTTCTTTTTCAGTTCGTTAATTAACTTAAACAACCAGCTTGCATGTTCTTTTTCGTTTTCTGCTGTAATAAGGAAAACCCCTGCAATCTGTTCAAATCCTTCTTTTTTGGCAATCTTGGAATAAAAAGTATACCTATTCCTTGCCTGACTTTCGCCGATAAAGGCTTTTACTAGATTTTCAATTGTTTTTTTCATGGTTTTTACCTCCTCTCAATTTAGTTTAACCCCCGACCTTTAGTTATTAGGTTTTCTATCCTTAAAGCCTTCATAGGTTTTCTGGCACCATTACCCCCCCCCGGACAGCACCTCTGCCTTTCCGAGCTCTATCCCGTAGATCTTCGATAAAAGGACTCCTCCGCACGTGTGGTCTGTCTACATCCGGGAGGTTCTGCAAGATGCCAAACGTTTTTCTCTATTTGCTCTTCCACATTTCATAGACCCTCCGGATGGAACTTCCCGTTGGGTAATGATTGCTATCTTTCCGGCCCATTTCTCCTTGAATTCAACCTTTTTACCCTTAGATAACGATTAGTATGTTTTTTTGCCCCTCTATCTTGAGTGCCAGATCTTCGTAGATTTAGTGGAGCGATAAAGGCGACTCGTGAGTTTCTCATCATCTATGGAATAAAATGCCTTATAGAGATATAGACAGTCCAGAGAACGCAAGACCATACAACAAAGAGACGCTCTATGTTAAAGACGGCAATACGTCAATTGCTGGCGAGGATGTCCATTACGTGCTTTACTATGACAAAAAGAGGCTGCAGATGAATTAAATAGCTTCTACAAGCGTCTTTTTGAGATAGAGGAAGCATTACAGGGAAAGAGAATCCGTGAGGGAGTGGACATAGATGGGTTGGTTAAAGAGACTGCTGGGAAACATATGCCCTGTATCAGATGGGGTGTTGAAAACAGGACCATATGGGTGAAGCGTAAGGTTAAAGTTATTTCAGAGGTGTTAGAGAGGCAAGGTAAAACCATTTTGATTTCCAGCAAAAAACTTAGGTGGGATGAAATGCTGGATTACTATCGTTCTAAAAATGATGTGGATATGGCGTTCAGGGTGATGAAGGATGATCTGGAGGGTTACCTCTGAGAACACATGGCCCGGAGACGACGAAATCTTCAGGTAATTTCCTGTCTGCGGTGCTTCACTCTAAAATAAGGTCACTGCTTAGGGAGAGCAAGCTTCGGATGTCGCTTCAGGATATTCTCTTGGAGCTCAGTAAGATCGGGAAGGTCGTTTTGCGAGATGGGGCTACCTTGACGACAGAGATAAGCAAGAAGCAGAGGGATATAATAAAAGCACTTAGGATCAGGTACAAAACATAAATCGGAATTTTAGGGGTAATAATCGGATTACTCTACTCGGGCATAGACAGAATTCTTGCCGCAAGGATGCGGTCTAGGGTTGGCCCCCCTGTAATTCTTTTGTACCTGCCATTCGCTTTGAACCATTGTTCCAGGTGATCTAATCCTGATTCTCTACCTGTTGATAATCCATGCATTGTGTGAGGTTATTAGCGGGTTCTCTTCCGGATCCCATTATGCATGGGTTGGAGCACAGAGAGAAATGATGATGAGTTACGAATTTCCCTTGGTCATCACCATAATCTCAATCAATTCAAACGGTAATCAATAATCCGGGTGGATATCAGGGGTGTATTGGGATCCCCCGGGTTGTCTACACATACTGGATTATATCTGTTTTGGTTTCCTTATTTGGACTGCTGACAGGGATAGATATACCAATAAATCAGATATCACGGTCTGCGATCCTTGAACCATAATCTCTCACCCCCGGAGGTCTCCATTTTACGAATCTTCATCAGCTCCCCGAGTTCCGATTTTATATCCTCCAATATTTTTTCATCTCTCGATATTAGATACTCCGAAATCTTACTATCTGCCCCACAGATTATTCTCCGGAGAGCATCGTCCAGTGGATATCGCTCGCAGAATTTAGTACATATATCCTGTAATTTCCTCAGATCACCACCCTCAATTGTCTCCAATATATCCCCGATTACGTGATGGCTGGCTAGGACCATTATTTGTGCTTCGCTATCTCTCCTTTCAGCCACTCGATAGCGGCATCTCCCCGCATCAAATTCTTCAATTCGTCGGGATTACTCATCTCTATCTCAAAGATCCAACCTTCCCCATACGGATCCTTATTTATCAGGGTGGGATCATCATAGAGCCTTTCATTCGTACTCTTTACCGTCCCTGAAACGGGAGCAAAGATTTTTCCGACCCACTTTCCGGTCTCTATGGTACCCACCTCCGCATCCTGATCTACTTGATCGCCATCAAATGGCATCTCCACATAACTTATTTCTCCGGCCATTTTCTGTGCAAAATCGATAAGCCCAACCCTGGCGATATTTCCATCTACCCTGGCCCACATGAACTCCTTGTGGTAATATAGATCATCCGGCATCTCATATCCTTCTACGTTCATTTTTATCACATTTGTAATGATAATTATAATTATTAATCATTATATATAAATCATATAGACCTGTGCAAAATTAAATGAGAGACACTAGCGGAATCTCTTCAACAACCACGGTCTCTTGTACCTCTTTCCCGTACTCCCCGGAGCTCTATCGATCACCGGTAGAAGAAAGTTTCTCTAAATGGGCTCTAAGCCCTCTCTTACCTATTCCAGCAAGCACTTACACCAATAACCTTACTATCGGCACGTTCCATAACCCCTGCCTCTCCGCCCTGGTTGCCCCGGTACGATCGATTTATTTATCACCATTCGCCACTTCATACTTTTCGGCGTGCGGGGATTTTGCACATCCTATATAAAATAAATCAGAGATTCCTTAGATAAATCCTGTGCCTTCCCAGCCTCCCTCCGTAATTTCCGGCAGATATCTTCATGATCCCCTCTACCTCTCTGACGCTTTCTATTGCCCTTTTCATCGCTTTCTTTACAACCTCTAATGAAATTCCATTGATCACGATCTCTGGAATTGATTCAACGCCATCGGGAACTCTTGAATCCTCGATTTTGCCTCTCAGGGTGGGACAGTAAGGATGGTTAGTGGTCGGGCCAATTTCGGGGTAATTGGTCTCGACCTTCGACCCAGCCGAACATATGTCAAATGATGTGATTGCCCCTTCAACCTCCGAAATGGCATCAACGGCTTTATCACCGGCATCTAAAGCCGTATCTATGCTGTCGCAAAAAAACCAGATATTGCCACCCATTATCCCCTTTCCATAGCTCAGATTCCTCTCGATTAGAAACTCGCCCATCATTAAAGGGATGTTGATCATCTCCCTATCGAATCTCCTTTCAACAAACTCATAACCATCACCGCAGTGTCCGACCTTATCCATGATATCGATCTTTTCATCGGAATCAAACCAGTCAAAAACCCTTGTGGTGGGGACTACTAAAATGCCCTGTCTTATCCTCTTTCCAAGCTCATACTCCAGTTTTCCTTTCGCTTTCCCCCCATAGTTAACCCAGATCTGGATAATCGCCCCTTTTCTCCCATCGGGTGTCTCCTCCTCAGACAGAAATCTCTCAACACCCCCCTCGGACTCATTAAAAACGGTACAGGGTAGTGATGTAGAACCAAAAGCCGCCTTCCTCAATCTTTTATCGTCCCGGGCAGTTATCAACAGCCTTGAGAATAGACCGTCGAATGCCTCGCAATAAGTGTTTTCTATCTCTATTGGAAATTCCATAGATATTTATTGAATTGGATGAAGATAAATGTTGTGCCGAGTAAATCGTGATTTCGGTGATTTGTGTGGAGATGAAATAAAGCCCATCTGAGGTGGTAAAAC
The DNA here is from genome assembly GCA_003663115.1 of Candidatus Altarchaeales archaeon. Lineage (GTDB taxonomy): Archaea > Altiarchaeota > Altiarchaeia > IMC4 > QMZM01 > QMZJ01. The sequence goes on from QMZJ01000067.1 coordinate 5,364, forward strand.
CCAGGTGGTGAGTCTGTAGCAGTATGGCAGTATGCAGGAAGGAGCCGAGGTAGGTAGGATATAAACCAGGAACTCAAATAATATTAAGGTGATTCCTAAAATGGAACCAAGATTCTTACTAAAGATCGCGGAAAAATTTGGAACTCCCCTCTATGTCTATGATGAGGATCAGATCAGAAAAAACTACAGGACGTTCCTCTCGGCCTTTAAGAGTAAATACAAAAATACAAAAATTTTCTATGCATACAAGGCCAATTCCTCTCTGGCCATATGCCATATGCTCCGTCAGGAGGGTGCTGGAGCGGATGTGGTTTCTGAGTGCGAATTGATAACTGCCCGGAGGGTCGGCATTAAACCAATGAATATAATCTTCACAGGTAATGGTAAGACCGACAGGGAGTTACAAACCGCAGTTGATTCTGATGTGATTATAAATGTTGACTCTATGGATGAGCTCTATAGATTGCATAAAATAGCAAAGGGTAAGAGAAAATCGGCCAAGATCTCATTCAGGATAAATCCGTCGATAGATGCCAGGACTCATCCAAAAATAGCTACAGGCTTAAGGGAATCAAAGTTCGGGATTCATCTGGAGAATGATCTTGCCTTTAAGGCGTATCGTCTTGCAAAGGAGCTCGAATGGATCGAGATTTTGGGTATACACACACACATTGGCTCACAGATAACAGACGTTAAACCCTTTAAGGAGACAGCGGAAAAGATAATGCAATTCGTCTGTGAATTGAAGGAAAAACTTGAGATAAAACTCAGATTCATAGATTTGGGGGGTGGTCTGGGGATTTCCTACAGAAGAGAGAGTGCTCCATCACCGGAAAGTCTCGCGGAAGCGATCGTGCCCGTAATCAGAAGATTCAATGCCCGTATGGGTTATGACCCGGAGCTGTGGCTCGAACCAGGCAGGTATATTGTGGGAAATGCCGGTGTTTTATTGTGCAAGGTAACGGGGGTTAAGGAGACACCCTACAAAAAATTTGTGAGCGTGGATACTGGCTTTAATGCATTAATGAGGCCCGCAATGTATAATTCTTATCACAGCGTGCGGGTTTTGAACAAGTCTGAGGAGGAATCCACAGAGATCTATGACATTGCCGGAAATATCTGCGAATCGGGAGATATCTTAGCCAAGGAGAGGAAACTACCAAAGGTTGAATGTGGAGATATAATAGCGATCTTGGATGTTGGTGCCTACGGCTTCAGCATGTCCAGCCAGTATAACCTGAGACCGAGACCTTCAGAGGTATTGGTCTGGGGCGAGACGGTAGAGGTGATCAGGGAGAGGGAAACCTGTGAAGACTTTTTCGAAAAGCAGTATGTTCCCAAGGACCTCCTGGAGTGAGATGTCGAGATGATGGGATATTGCTATAGTACTATAGCTGGATATTACCATGATACTATAAAGATATAGCGATATTCAGATTTTCCCCCTTAAGCATGGATACTTCCTCAGTTCCCTCTCAATAATCCTCCTGATC
>QMZJ01000068.1 GCA_003663115.1 Candidatus Altarchaeales archaeon
AAATTTAAAACAAATGGACTCGAGGTTTCTTCAGCAGAAGGAAAACTCAATGAGAAAGCTTGAAAGGGCAAAGAAGAACGAAGAGGTGGACCCGGAGATACTCTCACTGTTAGATTTCATAAATTCCCTGCCCGATTTTTATACGACCTCGAGTTGCTCTGGCAGGATCTGCCTTCTCCACGATGTGGGATCGAAGAGGGATAACGATTGGCTGGGTAAGTGGCACAGACGGGTTGAATTTGATGAGGTCATTACGGCATTAGAGGAAATTCCAGATAATGGTTTGATCTGGTTTAAGTATGAACCTACAATTCTGCATATAGTGGCAAGAGAACTGGATGGCGCTGCAGAGATTCTGAGGATAGCGAGGAATTCGGGATTCAAGAGGGCGGGAATCATGGCCCTAAAGAAAGGGAGGAACATGGTTGAGATCTGCAGTACCGAGAGGATAGACACACCACTGGTACGGGATGGAATCCTTTTGGTTGATAGTGAATATATCAGATACCTGATAGAACTGGCGAATAAACAGTTTGAGAAGGGCAGAAAGAGGTTAAAGAGATTAGAGAATGCCTTTTTGAATGAGCTATCCTAAAAGCATTTTTTTCAGGGCATCGGGGTCACTGGTCCTGCACTCGAATTCACAATATTCATCACCATTTGCGATGCATCGAGTCTCTTTTACCACCCAATCCTCCCTTGAGGATCTATGCAGCGCACCCTCCAGAATACCCGCTATGAAGGTGCATAGTTTCATATTAATATTCTTGACCCCGGAGGAGTATACCGATTCCCCAATCTTAACCCCGATAACATCTGGCAGGAGTTCCTTTTCCATTATTCCAACCTTCAGATTCTGGAACAATGTGCTAAGATAATCCAGTGCATCAAATATATTCCCTATTCCCTTTAGCTCGATCATTCTTTCGCCGACCAGCCTCCCGGACCACCTGGATAATACCACATGGCCCTTAGAGAGGGACAGTATCATATAATTGATAGCCTGATCTACCGATATATGGATATAATCCCCCGCACCCTTCCTAATGTCCTTCCTCTCTTCTATCAACTCGTTAATAATGAAGTCCATTGACATCTTAAATTGCTCCTTACCTATCAACTCAAACCCTGGATGCCCCATCTCATCCCGAAGGTAGAGCTCAAATTCGCAGTATGGGTCGCCCATACCCGCACATTTTGTTTCTATCCCATCACAGAACTTCCCCGATATCGCTTCAATTATGCCGCAGAGGGCACCCATTTGAATGAAGCAGGCTGGATGGCTGAGTCTCTTTCCCGGTGGGAATATGGCACTCTTCAATAGCCTGTATCTGAGTCTTCCTTCGCGTTCATCGAAGTCTATGAACTCCAGAATGCCCCCTCCAACCCTTTTCCATCCATTAATCAGTATATTCTGAGGTATTCTGCTCTTGAGCATCTTGGTCTCGGATCCCTTTAGTATGGAGCTTAAACGCCTGAATACACCAGCTGGAAGACCACCTATAGCATAATAGCCCAAGAGCTTCCCCAGCCTGTAGAAATCGTACGCGAACTGGGGGTAGAGGCTGACCATTGAGAGGAATCTCAACACGGGAAATGTGACGTGAACCCTGTCTCCCAGTATCGGGCGGATAGGTCTCATTCTCTCGAATGCCATAACGGACATGGCCCGCATCGCATTGAAATTTGAGTAAAGGAACCTTCCACCCCTCTCCCGCTCGATTAAGTAGTCTACTCTCTTCAGGGTTCCGATCACATCCTTTAGCTCTAAGTTAAATCCGCAAGCGGGGCATTTCATATCTTCGTTCCGTATCTTAGCTCCACAGCTTGGACATTCCATATTGCTTCAGAATCTTGGGATTACACCCCCAACCTCTCTCTTATATTCTATATATTCCTTCCCAAATCTCTGAATTAGCCTTTCTTCCTCCCACCTCAACAGGTGGGGCAGGATAAGTATCCATATGAAAAAGAACAGTAGAAGGCTCAATACGCCGCTTATCAGGAAGTTTCCCAGGATGATGCACAACTCTGAGAGATAGAGCGGGTGTCTGATAATGGAGTATATCCCTTCCCTTATCAGCTTTCTCTCATATTTAACCGGAAACACCTCGGGTATCCTCGCCGTCCTCAGAAAACCGAATGAGTATATTGAGTATAGAAGCATTGACACACCAACAAGGGAGAGGATAAGTCCCAGTGCCCTTAGCGCGAGAGGATTCTCGAATCGTTCTGCGAGGAAGAAATCCACATTGCATAAAATCAGGAGTGCCGGGATAGCCCACAGGGCGAAGATAATGAGCATATATCTTTTATCATCCTCCTTCTTCAGGGAGCTTTCCCATTCCCTAAATATTGTAAAGGTCAGGGTTCTGAGTATGTCTAACGGTAAAAATACTATGAGAACCAGGGCCGCCCAGCCCAGGACCCCAAAGCTTAGATAGGAGCACACTATACCCACAATTGTTACAAGTATGAGGATTATCTCGATATTCTTCTCCACTTTAATCAAGAATCGATTGATGTGTATATTTTAGGATGCGATCTTATATAATCATTATGGTGCAGGCGAAACAGATAAGACCCGGTGTTTGGGAGTTTAAGGATCCAAAGGCGAATGTCCCAGTTAGGGTTTATGCCACCGAGAAGTTATTTAATGGAATGGAGGAGGGCGTCTTTAAACAGGCCGCAAATGTCGCTCAACTTCCGGGGATACAGAAAGCAAGCCTGGTGATGCCGGATGGTCATTATGGTTACGGATTCCCTATCGGTGGCGTTGCCGCATTTGATCTCGAAACGGGTATCGTCAGCCCTGGTGGGGTGGGATATGATATCAACTGCGGCGTCAGGCTCCTGACGACCAATCTAATGGAAAAGGACGTGAGACCCAAATTAAAAACCCTGGTTGATAAATTGTTCACAAATGTCCCATCCGGCGTTGGCGTGGAGGGTAAATTGAGGATCACCGAGGCAGAATTGGATCGGGTGGCCTTAAAGGGCGCCAGATGGGCGGTTGAGCGAGGTCTCGGTTATGATGAGGACCTAGAGCACATGGAGGAGAACGGGTGCATCAAGGGTGCAAACCCTCAGAATGTGAGTAAAAAGGCAAAAAAGAGGGGAAGGCCACAACTCGGTACTTTGGGTGCGGGAAATCACTTTCTTGAGGTACAGAAGGTCGATAAGATCTATGATAACAAGATTTCCAAGAAATTCGGAATCTTATCCGAAAACCAGATAGTTGTGATGATACATACGGGGAGCAGAGGATTCGGGCATCAGATTGCAGATGAATACATAAAGGTAATGCTCTCTGCGGCCCACAAATATGGGATAAAACTCCCGGATAAAGAGCTGGCGTGTGCACCGCTAGATTCAAAAGAGGCCAGAAGGTATTTCTCCGCAATGTACTGTGGTGTGAATTATGCCTTCTGTAATAGAGAGATCATAACCTATTGGGTGAGAGAGAGCTTCAGGGAGGTATTCAAGGAGGATTGTGAGCTTAAATTGATCTATGATGTCTGCCACAATATTGCCAAATTTGAAGAACACAGGATAGATAATAAGAAAAGAGAGCTATGCGTTCATAGAAAGGGGGCAACGAGGGCGTTTCCAGCCGGAAGGAGGGAGATCCCCCGGGCCTATAGGGATGTCGGCCAGCCCGTCATAATCCCGGGAGATATGGGGACCGCAAGCTATGTCCTGATTGGAACGGAGAAGGCGATGGAGGAAACGTGGGGGAGCACGTGTCACGGTGCGGGCAGGGTAATATCCAGACATGGTGCAATCAGGAGATTCAGAGGGACGGATATACAGAGAAAATTGGAGGCAAAGGGGCAGGTTGTGAGGGCAACGCATCCGAAGATACTCGCGGAGGAGGCCTCTGAAGCCTACAAGGACATTGACGAGGTGATCCGGAGCGTCTCTTTGAGCGACATATCCAAGCCAATTGCAAGGGTAACCCCCTTGGGTGTTGCCAAGGGTTGAAAAATGAAGGTCAGAAAACCATTCGTCTTCATAAATTGTGCCATGAGCTTGGATGGGAAGATATCCACCATTGAGAGAAAGCAGGTAAGGATCTCCAGCGATGAGGATTTAAGAAGGGTAGATGAACTAAGGGCAGAATCCGATGCGATACTGGTTGGGATGAACACCATCGCAATTGATGATCCAAAGCTGACCATTAAATCTGAGAGATTGAGAAGAGAGAGGCTAAAGAGAGGGCTACCGGAAAACCCGATCAAGATAGGTATTGGAAATGTAAACGGGATGAAATTGAATTCGGATTTTCTAAATTACGGAAAGATCATAGTATTTACCACGGAGAACTCGAATCCAGAGAAGATAGAAAGGTTGAGAAAGAAGGCGGACGTTCATGTCCTTGGAAAAGACAGGGTTAATCTTAATAAAATGCTGAGAACCCTCGCAGGGATGGGGGTGAAAAAACTGATGATTGAGGGGGGTGGTACCGTAAACTTCGAGTTCTTGAAAGAGGGTCTGGTTGATGAAATATATGTTACCGTGGCCCCAAGGATATTTGGAGGCGTAAATGCCCCGACACTGGTAGATGGAGAGGGTTTCAAACTAAACGAGGCCATTGATCTAAAATTACTCGGTACGGAGAATCTCCACGATCTGTTGGTGCTGAGATATGAAATCAAAGATTCTAAAAAGTATATATAACTGAATATATTAATAAAATAATTACAATAATGATATGGAGGTGTTCAGATGGATATGTTAAAAGGACTTGCCACATTGCCCCTTACCATAGTGACCTCTATACTTCTGATCTTCTTAGGCATAATATATTTTGTGATAACCCTGCTGATAGTTAAGGTATCGATCGATCTGGTAGCCCCCGGGGCAGAAGCAAACTGGATACTCTTATCCGCGGCTCTCATAACAGCTGCTTCAATGCTGGGTGCGGCTATACAGAAGGGGGAGTGAATTTGAGGTCCTGGATTCAGATCTCAAGTGATCTGTTTTCCAAGATCTCTATCCTCGTTTCCGTTTCTCTCTCGGCCCTCACCTTAAATCTATTGGCATCTGCCCTCGAGCCCACGATACTCCCGTAGTGCATTGGAACGGCAATCTTCGGTTTTATTACCTTTACAGCCTCTACAGCTTCGTCTGCATTCATTGTATAGGTACCACCAACGGGTAGCAGGGCAACGGTAATCCCCTCAAGTTCTTTCATCTCGGGGATAAGGTCCGTATCCCCGGCGTGATAAACCCTTTTTCCCTCGGCCTCTATTACAAAGCCTGTTCCAGAACCCCTTGGATGGAAGTGCTTTCCTATATTGTAGGAGGGAACTGCCTTTATCTTAATACCATTGAAATCTGTAACATCTCCAGGTCTTAGAATTCCCGCCTCGGAGATCTTCTTGGCCACACCCTCCGATCCTAAAATATGTGTCCTTAGCTTCTTGATCTCGTTAATAGCATTTACATCACAGTGGTCATAGTGGTCGTGTGTTATCAGAATAAGGTCAGCGGGCTCCGACCCTTGTGAAAGTGCATAGGGGTCTATATAAATTCTTTTGTCAGATACCTCAATCAAAAAGGACGCATGTCCCAGCCATTCAATCTTCAATGGAATCACCTCTCAGGAGGGGCAACCACACCCTTCAGGTACGCATGTATGGCATCCATCAATGCACTGTTCTCCCTCCTCACACCTATCCCATAACCTCTCTCTCCTTATGGTTTCACACCTCGCCCAGGGGGTCCCGGGATCCCGACATATCGGGACCCTTGTTACCCTGTAAACCGCCTCACCCCTGACGGTGGGCTGTTGCTCATCCTCAACGAGTTCAAACTTGCAATAATAGCTCACTGAACTCGATCCACAATCCGAGTTCATATAACATCTGGCGTTCACTATCGTTGTCGGGGGTATAAAGATCGTGGTGGTTGTTGTCGTTGTAGTTGTCGTGATAATTATAATCATACTCGTCGTTGTAGTAGAGGTTGTTGTAGTGGTTATTGTGGTCGTAGTACTTGTTGTTGTAGTAGAGGTTGTTGTAGTTGTAGATGATGTAGTAGTTGTCGTCTCGTGTACATCCGAGTGCAGGCAGCCCGGCGTAAGCATCACCAGCAATGCGAACAGGATCGCTCTTTTTTTTATCATTTAACCACCTTCCATCTCTCTATCGATGATCTCCCATATCTTCCTGGCAATATTATTCTTTGAATTTGGAGGTATATAATTAATACTCTTTTTATTTATCAAATAAACTTCGGTCGTGTCACTACCAAAGCCACTCTTTTTTATATCGTTTGCGATTACGAGGTTCAGGTTCTCCCTCTCCAGCTTCAAACGGGCGGATTCAATTAATTTATCCTCTGACACGTTATATTCTGCCTTGAAGGCAACAATGAAAATGCCCGGAAAATTTTCCCTCACCAGCCAGGTGAGCTTTGGATTTGGTTTCAGTATTATCTTTAGATCCTTTATATTGGATTTTATCTTCCCCGGATGAACCTCTGGAGAGTAATCTACTATTGCAGCTGTTGATATAAATATATCGTAATTATCCCTGAGTTCATCCAGGCTCGTTTCTATCATTTCCTTAGCCGTTCTAACGGGCAGAATCTTTGCCCCATCTGGCAACCTCAGATCTACGGGTCCCGATACAATGGTCGTTTCATAACCCCTGAGAATTGCTTCTTTAGCCAGTGCGGAGCCCATCTTTCCCGAGCTGGCATTCGTTATATACCTTACCGAATCAATTGGCTCCTGGGTCGGGCCCAGTGTAAT
>QMZJ01000069.1 GCA_003663115.1 Candidatus Altarchaeales archaeon
AAGAGGGGATATGAATTAGCTCAGATCGATGAACCCAGATTATTGCAGGTTCCATTTACCCTGTGTGCAGTTCTCGCCCAGGTAGTTCCGGACCTGAATATGACGGAGATAGAAAAGAGGCTGAAGTGGCACGGTTATAGGAATTTTGATCTTAAAAGATTGGAAAGGAGAATAAAATTAGCAAAGAAATGGAACGAAAATTACGGACCAGAATATCTGAGGTTTAGAATTATAGAGGATTCGGAAGCTATAAAAATCAAAGAGAAGCTAAACAAAAAGCAGATCCTATGCCTCGGAAAGATCGCGGGTGAATTGGATAGGGAACTAAAAGCCACAGAACTACATAAAAGGATCTATGAAATCTCGAGGGAGGTTGGTCTGGAACCACCGAGATTATTTGAGGCGATCTATCTTGTTCTGATAGGTAAAAGGAGGGGGCCAAGGGCGGCCAGTCTCATACTGACCCTCGACAAGAGATTTGTTCGGGATAGATTCAGGTAGGATGTTAAGCAAGGACGATATCAAGGGAGTTAAATATTCACTGTCGATGTCCTTATCTTTATATCTGTTGATCCAGGGTGTTTCTCTCCATGTAAGGCCACTGGCTTTAACCGTGGTTATCTCTGCGGTACTAGCCGGTTATATCGCAAAGAGGATATCCGGAAGGAACTTGATCTCCGCTTTAGCGGGATCCCTGCTCTGTTTTATTCACCTATTTTTCCTCTCGTTTACATATCTAATTACGGGGAGCTACCACATGGCAATGATCCAGAACATACTATTGGCTATGGGATTACTCTCATTTTTACCGTCCATGAATTTGATAGCCGGACTCTTTGTTATTTTGAGTCTGTCGATATGGGCTCTATTCGCGGTTATTGGTGGTTTATTCTCAAGGAAGGGGGATATACAGAAAAATCTCTTCAAAATATCCGGGATTATCGCCATACTGGGGGTCATCCTCCTCATAGATGGTCTGTTTCCGCTAATACCGGAGAGACCAGAGTATATACCCAATGACAATACCTGCCCGAGAGGGTATGTAACGACAGACAATCTCTTTCTGGGATCCAGGGCTATACTTCGGGAATATAATTTCTCTTTTTGTTTCCCGGAGGAACTCAAAGACAGGGTCAGGATCCACACAGGTGATTACGATGGAGGATGCCTTAAAATCAGAAAACAAAAGGGATGCATATCACTCGCCTTGATCTCTGTCAGATGGGAAAAAACGGACAAAGGACCCGATATCTCCCATATCGAAAGGGAGATAAAAAAGTACAATCTTCCGGTAGGTAAAGTATATAGATCCAATATAACAGAGATTAACCTCGGTGAGAGGGGAATTAAAGTTAAGAGATGTTTGCTAAAGATTGAATCCCTGAGTGAATGCTACCTTGACCACGTAAGTGCTATCAGGTGTTCAAAGAGCGGGAGAAATATTTATATAGAGGTTTTCTGTGACTGCTCAGATAGCGAGGGATGTAAGGAGATCGATGAAATTTTAATTAATTCCTTTAAGTGCCAGTGATTCTCTTTTTATTGAATGAATTTTAATATAATAAGTAAAATGTTTAAGGCTACGATATCCGATACTAGATCGTGGAGAAATAGCATAGAGGCAATCGCAGCACTGATAGATGAGGGGACCCTGCAGATAGAGAAGGATGGTTTGAAGTTAAGGGCGATGGATCCATCACAGATTGCCCTGGTAGATCTTGAGCTTCCGGCGTCTGCCTTTGATAAATACGAGGTTGAAGAGCCGACAAGTATAGGAATAGATTTCTCCGAGCTCTCGAAGATCACGAAAAGATCCAGGGCAGAGGATAAGATAGAATTATCGTTGGAGGAAAACAGGCTCAAGATGGTCTTTATGGGCGAGACAAACAGGAGGTTCAATCTGGGAATAATTGAATCCACATCCTCACCGCCCAGAGAACCATCCGTCGATTTTACCTCGGAGATTAAGATCGGTGCAAACATTCTGAAGGAGGCGTTGAAGGATGCCGAATTGATCAGCAATCACGTCGCAATATTGGCAAATGATGGATTTAGTATCACGGCACAGGGGGATACGGGCTCCGCTGAGATAAAGTTTCCAGCGGAAAATATAATGGGTCTAAGCGTGAAGGAAAAATCCAGATCGGTCTTTGCCCTGGATCAACTTAACAACCTGCTAAAGGCGTCGGATCAGACGAGCATCATAATCCTGAAACTGAAAACGGACGCTCCGTTGAGGTTAGAATATGCCATAGGGGACGGCAGGGTTGTCTACTACCTCGCCCCCAGAATAGAATCTACCTAGAGCCATAGAGCCACGCCCTTCTAAGTTTTCTTTCCTTCCTCTTCCGCTTTCTCAATTCTTTTTTCTCCTCTTCTGTGAGTTCCTCCCCCTCTTTTTCTTCCTTCATTTTGAATTCCCTCTCATAAATTCTGCAATGCTTTCAAAGAAGATCCTTCCATCCCCCAGGCTTGGATGTGTTCTCGTCCAGTCCGCGTGTTGTATCCCCTCTACTACCCTCTCGGGATGGGGCATCATACCAAGAACGTTTTTCTCTGGATTGCATATCCCCGCTATGTCGTACAGGCTCCCATTTGGGTTCCACGGAAATTCTCCCTCTGCGGGGGTTCCATCTGGATGGCAGTATCTGAAGACGATCTGCCCGTTCTCTATCAATTTATTTAGGTATTTCTCGTCTTCCCCCCCGAACGTGAACCTTCCTTCAGCATGCGCAACCGGAACCTGCAGAACCTTTCCCTCATCGATCTTTTCCGTAAACGTGCATTTTCCCACGTGCTTCAAATAGACCGGTCTGCACTGAAACCTGGCGTTCAGATTTGTGGTTAACGCCGCTTCTGGTTCCTTTGAGATTCCATCAAAGCCGGGCAGTAATCCCAGTTCAATTAAGATCTGAAACCCGTTACATATGCCCCCCACCACGTTTCCATCCTCGACAAATTCCTCTATTTCCTTCATTAGTCTGCTCTTGATTCTTGCGGCAAAGATGGCCCCTGCACGAATATAATCGCCCGCGGACCACCCCCCGGGTATCATCAGGATGTTGTACTCGAACAGGTCTCTTTTCAATTCCCTGGGAACTTCTCCCGTCAGCTGTTTTAAATGCACTAACTCGGCGTTTATCCCAACCTTCTCAAATGCTATCTTGGTCTCTTCTTCACAGTTCGTCCCCTCCATTATGAGTATGCAGGCATTTGTCATTCTATCCATATTTTTCATCTATCTGCTCCAGATCCTATCTTTCAAAATATCTCGTAACCTCCTTAATCACTTATCACAGAGTATGGAATCCATTCCTCCTTCATTGAGCAAGTCTATTATCTCTCTTGATTTATTTTTTCTATTTCCCTTTCCTCCCAGATCTTCTTTCTGTTAAATAATCCCAGATCCATAGCATATTTCACGAGTGCGGACCTTATAGCCTCCGACTTTGTGTTAAATATTCCGGATTTTATCATCTCATCCAATATTCTTGCCTCCATACCCCTAAATTTCAGAGTAAGTGTTGTCTCCATTCTTAATCACTATTAAATATATAGTTATTTTATAGTATTTAAATTAAATCTCCCTCTCAACCGCGGAGTCCCACCTATCCCTCAATTCGTTAAGCGAAAAATTCATATCAATCCTCTTATCTCTGATCCTTATCTCCGTCTCCTTCGTCACCATCCCTATCCTCTTCGCCGGAACAAGGCTTTCAAATTCCTCCGAATCCTCTTTTTCTACCTCTATCAGCCATCTCCCATTTGACTCAGAAAATAATTTGAAATCCGTCCTCAGCGCCCCGAGTTTTTCCAGATCCAGTTCAATTCCAAGATCCCCACCGAGCGCCATCTCCACTGCAGAGACCAGCAGACCACCCCCAGACAGGTCGTGACAGCTTTTAACCAGGTCCTTATCCATCGCCTTCAGCAGGGACTCCATCTTCTTCTTTGTCCTTTCTGGATAGACTCTCGGAACCCTCCCCCCCTCCAGACCGAGGATTCTGTAGTATTCGGACCCTCCCATCTCCCTTTTCGTTTCCCCCAGAAGGTAGATGAGATTTCCCGCCTTTTTCAGATCCACGGAGATTACCCTTCTAACATCCTTGACTATTCCAATACCCATCAGGGTTGGTGTGGGTGCAACAGATCCACTGATGCTCTCGTTGTAGAAGGAAACGTTTCCGGAAACAAAGGGAATTCCAAAATGGCTGGCGGCAAAGTAGAGACCCTCGCAACACCTTACAAAGTCCCCCAAGCATTCTGGTTTTTCTGGATTTCCGAAGTTCAGGCAATCTGCCATCGAGTGAGGAATAGAATTTACTGCGACCAGGTTCCTTACTACCTCTTCAACTGCCGATGCAGAGCCCCAGAATGGATCCAATCTACAGAGAATTGGGTTTACGTCCGACGTGATGGATAAACCCCTAAAGCTGTTTTTTAATGGTTTAAGTACTGAGGCATCACCATGTGTTTGTTTATTTATCAAACCCTGCATTGGTTTCAATATGGTATTACCCCGAACCTCGTGATCATACCTTCTTATAACGGACTCCTTGCTCCCGATCCTCGGTGAATTCAGGATCCTTGGTATAATCTCCTCCAGGTCGGGCATCTCAAATTCCCTTTCACTGTAATCCCTTCCAACAACCCTGTAGGGTCTTTTATACCTCACTCCCCTGATCAGAAAATCAAGATCCAGGTCCAAAACTACCTTTCCTTTGTACGTTGCCTTTATCCTCTTTGTGTCATCGACCCTGCCGACAACAGCGGCGGGAACATCCCAGAATTTGAAGATCTGCAGAACCCTTTCTGCATTTTCTGGTTTTACGGATAGCATCATCCTCTCCTGACTCTCAGATACCCAGATCTCCCACGGGGCCATACCCTCCTCTTTCAGCGGAATCTTGTCCAGATCAACCTCTGCACCCTTCCCTCCGGCGTGGGCCATCTCGCTGGCAGCACAGGATAGACCACCACCACCGAGGTCCTTCATCCCGGTCAGAAGCCCTTTGTTATTCGCCTCCAAGCATGCATGTATGAGTGGCTCTTTCATTATCGCGTATCCCAGTTGTACGGCCGGTATATCCTTTTCGCTCTCAGCACCCAGCTCAGCAGACGCAAACGTCACCCCGTGAATTCCATCCCTTCCCGTTTTTCCTCCGGCCAGAATATAGATATCGCCGACATCTCCGGCTCTGCTGTGAGCAATCTTGTCCTTTCTAACCATGCCGATACAACCAACGTTTACGATACAATTGCCAACATAGGATTCATCGAAATCGACCATACCGGCCACGGTGGGAATCCCAACCCTGTTTCCATAGGCAGCGATCCCAGAGACCACACCCTTAAATAGAAACCGTGGATGCTTCGTTCCTCTTGGCAGTTCTTTCTCGGGAAGATCCAAGGGGCCGAAGAATAATGAGTCTACTAAGGCTATCGGCTGGGCGCCCATGCATACTATATCCCTTAAAATACCGCCGATCCCGGTGGCCGCTCCACCATACGGATCCAGAGCTGAGGGATGATTGTGGCTTTCAAGGGCAACAACATACGCATGTTCCCCATCAAATTCCACAACCCCCGCATCCTCGGAGATGACACAGATATTCTGAGGTGCTTTAATTCCGAATATTGTCCTCTCCAGTATCGGTTTAGATGTTTTATAGCAGCAGTGTTCGCTCCACGATTGCGCAAGGGCCTCAAGCTCAACATCGGTCGGATTCCTCTTTTCTCTCTTGAAATATTCCCTGATTTTTTTCATCTCCCCGAGGCTTAAACCCAGAGATCTTTCCCTGCTTATATCCTCTAACTCGGAGTCACTCGCTTCCAGAATGTTGATCTCAGAGACGTTTTCTAGAATTTTCCGGTATAATTCTGGCATTTTTCACCTTCACGGAATAATTCTGAATCACGGGATTTGCGAGAAGCCTCCTGCAGGCATCGGCGATCTTTTCCTCCGCATCCTTCTTTGAATCGGCATTAACACCGATCACATAAACCTTCAGAGATTTCACATCATTCACGGGATAACCGAGAAGTTTCAGCGATTTCCGAATCGTCTCCCCCTCTGCATCAATAACCCCCGGTTTTAGTTCGATCCTTACCTCGACCTCAAAATTCATCAGAGACACCCCTATAATAATTCATTGTGAAATAAAATTAATCACGGAAAAGATAAAAACCAGAATTGAAATTCAGGACACTGGAGAAGGCGGAGATTGCCTACCTGGTTTATTCAACGATTCCCCGAATGCTACCACTCTCTGTGTGAGTAACTGTTCTTCCAGCCACCTCTTCAGTGTATGTTATTGTTATATCTGTCTGGAAGTAGTCACCAGCCTCTTTGTATTCTAGTGAATCACCAGTACATGTAAGTTGAATGGTATCCCCCGGAGCTACCGATACTGTGGTATTGTCTCCTCCACCGAAAAGAGACGTACCTGTTCCGCTTTCATCGGTAAAGAAACAGTCTCCATCTGCATAAACGTCTGTTATTGTTACGGGAGTACCTCTGGCATTTATGAAGATCGCTTTTAATTCATTTTCTTCAGAAGACCACTGAAAATCAAGGCATCTTATATGTGTAAAGCCAGCAGCCCTGTTCGTGCTCCATCCATGGATCTCGGGTGGGAATGCAGCAACCAAAATCCAATTGGAGGATAT
>QMZJ01000070.1 GCA_003663115.1 Candidatus Altarchaeales archaeon
ATCGAGCCTGCGAAGATAGCACCTGTTTTCGCCAGCCTTTTCTTAAAAGGCTGCTGTGATCTATATCCATTAATTTATAGGCAATTCGTATCTATAAGCAAAATTAAAACTAGTTGAGATCAAAACGGGAAAAACCTTATGATACCGGTTCAGACAGAGAAGGAGTTGCCGAGGGTGGGACTTGAACCCACGACTTCCACGTGTCTCAGCTCTCCGGAAGAGTGTCCTATGAAATCGGATTGGGTCCGGCTTATGAGCGTGGCACTCTAACCAGCTGAGCTACCTCGGCGTGATGATATCTGCCATCGGCGCTTAAATCCGCCAATTTTTCTGTACTAAATCAGATATAGATACAGAATTTATATATTCGATATACCTAATATTAAACTCATGAAACCCTTCTTGATTTTCTAAAGAATGGGTTGAAAAAGATTATATCCGAGTGATCCAATAACCCGCCTTAGCGTAGCCTGGTTTAACGCGGCCGGCTGTAGTTTGTTTTTGGGTCCTCCCAAAGAGGCCGTGAGCTAAGACTGGCGGACCCCGAGAAATAAAGTTTCTGGGTCTACCAGTTACAGCAGTAACCGGCAGATCCCCCGTTCAAATCGGGGAGGCGGGACTACACCAAAATTATAAGAAATCGTATCAAACCCTTGAGGAGAGGTATGAAGCGGAGAGCAAGATTATATCCAAGCAATTATAGTGGATTTATTTACTACTAATATCAGAGGAAGGTGGTAAAATGAAGGCATATGTATTGATAAAAACAACTGGCGGAAAGGCCAGAGACGTTTTGAATAAGATCCGTACTATGGATGGTGTGAAAGAGGCTAGCGGGACATACGGATCATTTGACATAATTGCAAAAATGGAGGCAGAAGACCTTGCTAGCCTGGTGGTTGACGAGATAAGGAGATTAGATGGTGTTGTAGATACGAACACATTGATCGTAGCGCTTTAATGATTTTTTTTTGCCCAAGTGGTGCTCGACCTCAGTTTTGTCATACTTTGCGGTTGCCCCGGTGGTGTAGTGGACTATCATGTGAGCCTGTCGCAAACTTTTAAGATTTGACCAAAAAAAGTTTGCAGTCAGCTTACGACTCGGGTTCGAATCCCGACCGGGGCGTTTTTAACTTGCTTTACTAAGGCTTTCAATCTACCGTCAATTTATTCTCTGTATCATATTCTGAGTTATACTTATCGAGCCATCCTCTGGAGGATGTCTGTTCTCGTTATTATTCCGACTGGTTTTCCGTTATCCATCACTATCAGCCTGCCGACATCGTGCTTCTCCATCTTTCTGATGCAGGTGAGAAGTTTTGAGTCCTTACCAATTGTTAATACCTCTTTTATTGCTATGTCCCTTGCCTTTACATCTATCTTTCCCTTGGCTACCGATCTGACGATCTCCTCAACAGTTACTATACCCTTCAGCTTCCCATTATCAATTATGGGGGCGGCATTAATCCTATTTTCCAACAGGATTTTTCCGCATTCCTTTAGTCCCATGTCCGATGTAATACTTATCAGTTTTCTCGTCGCGACATCACCGACCTTGCCCTTTGGGATGCTCGTTATGCTGTGAGTATCGATCAATATCTCCCTCTTTGTATCATCCCTTCCAATGACCTCTCCCTTTATCACAACACGGTTCACGGGTGTGGGTCCGATCTTTATAATTTCGTGATCCTTTATCTTTCTCGTGTCACCGATGACGCTTATTATAGCCCTGCACTCACTCGGGTGGGTAACCTTTATAAAAACGATCTTCTGGACCGAGATCCCCTCGATCCTCTTGCCATGCCTGTACAGGGAAACCTCGTACGGCTTTTCAACGGGCTCTATACCCAGTGCCTCGTATGCCTCCATGCATGGAGTATAACCCCCCTTCGGTCCCGGAACACCATCCACATAGCCCAATGCCCTCAGGGTCTGCATCTGATTTCTTATGGTTCCGGGGGATCTCCCGAGTAATTTAGATATATCCTCGCCCTTTACGTACCCCTTCTTTTTATCATAGAGCTCAATCAATGCTTCCAGAATCTCCCTCTGTGCCGTGCCGATCATCTTTTATTTTTCTCCCAGACCTCATCGAATTTTATTCTATCGATATCAAGATATTTGAATGTTTCAGCAGTAAAGGAGGCCTTTCTTGCAAGAATATTCCTGTCTTTATAGGCACTCTCCGGTATCGTTATGGTTAGGGTCTTCTTGGCCTGTTTAATCCCAAAATTATCGGAGCTATTAAAGCTCCTCTCCAGAAGGAACCTTATTTTATCCTCCCTGGTCCTGGCCTTTTCCTCTATCTTGACATCAAATACAAGGGTTTTTCCAGCTAGTTCAGGGTTAAAATCAACCCTCACCCTCCCACCGGCAATGGTCTGAACCCTGGCAATCCTTCCGTCGATCTCGATTGGCATTCCAGGTATCGGAGTTATTCTCTGTTCTTTAAATTTCCTGAGAGGCACAATCCTGATTAAATCCGGATTTCTCTTTCCATAACCCTTCTCGGGGGGTATCTCAATTGTCTTCTCTTCGCCAACCTTCATCCCCTCTAACGCCTCGTCCAGGCCCCGAACGACATGGCCCTCTCCAACCACGATGGGGAGGGGTTTATAGGTTCTTTTCTCGTCGTAGATGCCCTCCTTTTTAGCTATATCCTCTCTCGTTGTATCGAAGACTCTCCCATCCTTTATCTTACCTGTATAAGATATCTTGATGAAATCTGCCATTTTGTAATGATTTATAATTTAAAATTAATAACTTAATCTGTTGAGATGGCGAAGAGGAAAAAGAGGTTGCGGGTTAAGGAGGGAAAGGATTCCGGGAAGAACCCCTCAAGGTTTATGATTTATCTTATGATAGCTGCAATGCTTTTTTCTGGTTTTTATATGCTCAGATGGGGTGGGCCAGAAAAAGAGAATAAATCCTTACCGAGCATGGAAACATATGATGTGAGACAGGTGGGTAACGCTTCAATACTGACAAGCGTCAGAGATATAGGGACGGAGATAGTAGCCGAGATTAATACACCCCTCAGTTTTGAGACTATCAGAGATATACAGAATACATCACTCGATGGATTGAAAAGAATAACCCTGGAGGTGGGAAATCCGGTATTTTATGAGTCCGCAATAGAGGGTAGAACCTATCTATTGCTTAGATTCACATTTGATGAGCTCGATGACAATAGAACGAATTCTGTAAAGAATATATTGAATAGTAAACTTGGAACCAATAATTATGAACTTCTTAGGGGGTGTATGGGAAGTCTACCAGTAAACATTTCTGGTCCCGGGACAGACAGGGTGTATTTCCCGTGCGGATTCGACACGGAGAAGGATGACTACTTTAGAATATTCTTACTAAAGAAGACAAAGGATGGCCTGTTTGAGGGCACGATAGGTTTTGTGGAAAAGAAGATTGGGATTGGACCCGTTATCGATGCAGATGTAGTGAATATCACCAATATTTTAGCCCAGGGAATTATTGAATCCGACTTCTATCCCGAGAGATTGTATAGAATTAATACAAGCGATATGGAAATCCTTCCTCCCAGAGTTCTTATCAACAAGACACTGAAGGATGAAATCCTGGAAGAGATAGATTCTCTTCCGGGGGTAGATGTCAGAACGGAGGATAATAAAACGATAATATCCTTTAACAGCTCTCACGAAAATATCACGAGAATTCTGGAGATAGAGAATATACCCTATAAGCTGGAGACGGGTTATCTTGCCCTTACTCTTCCAGAAAACACAAGTGTTTCCTTCATAAATTACACACTAAATGAAGCCAGGATAAGCAATATAACCTTTGAGAAGACCGGATCGGTATCTCTGCCGGAGGAGGTTATTATAGATGGTAAGCTCGTTACCATCCCGAATAACGACAGATTTAACGCCTTGTTAAAGATTGACACGGAGATTGATGATAGAATCAATGTCTCTCTAAATAGTCTCGAATACGGCGACCAGATCTTCATCGTGGGTGCCGAGGAGATCTAGAGCCTGAGATCAACCACTCGCAGAGCTTCTAAAATCAAGCTTTTCTTTAAGAAAGAAAACCTTGATCAAAAGAAAGGAAAATTTCTTCATCAAGCTTTTTTAGAGCCTGAGATCAACCACTCGCAGAGCTTCTGGAATGCCTTTTTTCTATGGGAGACTCTGGCCTTCAGATCCGGGTCCTCCGCAAACGTTCTTTTGTAGTTTATTGGAATAAAAATGGGGTCGTAGCCGAAGCCTTCTACGCCTCTCTTTTTATCCGCTATCGAACCCCCGACAATACCCTTAAATATCTTTACGCCGTTCTCATCGCAGTAACCTATTGCGGAGATGAAGCTTGCCCTTCTATTTTTCTCACCCCTCAACAGCTTCAGAATTCCATCGTTTCCGATCTTTCGGAATACAAAGGAAGAGAACGAACCTGGAAACCCATTCAGTGCTTCGATGAATAATCCGGTGTCCTCCACGATTACTGGCTCTTTAACTCTATCAAAGACGAATCTTGCTCCCTCTTCTGCAACTCTTGAAACATCCTCATCCCTGATCTCCGGGTAGCTCTGTTTAATCTGAATGAATTCCATGCCGAATTTCTTCCCGACCAGATTCCCTTCCCTTACCTTGTGTGGGTTTGAGGTTGCGAATTTGACTTTCATTGTACACAGATATCTCGATCATAAATATTTCGATCTTTGGTATATAAAGAACAAATAGAAGAATAATAAACATAGATGAAATATATCGTTGTGACAGGGGGGGTTTTATCTGGGCTCGGAAAAGGAGTTGTCACTGCTTCTATAGGACGGATTCTCAAGGACGGGGGATATTCTGTTGTTCCGATAAAGATTGACGGTTATGTTAACGTTGACCCTGGGACGATGAATCCCTATGAGCACGGCGAGGTCTATGTCCTGGATGATGGCAGTGAAACCGATCTGGACCTGGGACATTATGAACGTTTTCTTAATACAGATCTTGGAGGGGAGTCTAACATCACCACCGGTATGATTTATAAAACGGTCATAGAAAAGGAGAGGAGGGGGGACTATTTGGGAAAGACCGTTCAGATGATTCCCCATGTTACGGACGAGATAAAGAGGAGGCTGAGTAGGTTTAAGGCAGATGTTGTTCTCATAGAGGTCGGGGGGACTATAGGCGATATCGAGATCATGATGTTTATAGAGGCCTTAAGGCAGATGAGTAGTGAACCGGAAAATGACTTTCTATTTATCCATCTATCGTATGTTCCGATTATTATATCGGGTGAACAGAAGACAAAGCCGACTCAGCACTCTGTCAGGGAATTACAGAGCCTGGGGATACAACCAGATATCATTATTGGAAGATGTGAGAAAGAACTCGATGAGAAGACGAAGGAAAAAATTGCCCTGTTCTGCGGTGTTAGCATAGATAATGTTTTGTCGGATCCGGACCTGGATGAGATCTATGACCTGCCATTATTATTCAAAAGGCAGAATCTGGACAACATAATTATCAAAAAACTAAATCTGAAAAGGAAGACACCCTATACCTTTAAATGGGAATATTTGATAGATAAATTGCATAAATATCAACACGAGGTAACCATCGGGATAGTTGGTAAGTACACAACCTTGGTAGATGCCTATCTGAGTATTAAAGAGGCGTTTAAGCATGCGGGGATCGTCTCTTCATGTAAGGTAAATCTGAAATGGTTTGAATCCGAGGGTATCACCCCCGAAGACCTTCGCTCTGTTGATGGTATCCTGATTCCAGGTGGCTTTGGACCGAGGGGTGTAGAGGGGAAAATAAACGCTATAAAATACGCCAGAGAGAATAATATACCCTTCCTTGGGATCTGTTTTGGATTTCAACTGGCCGTCGTTGAATTTGCGAGAAATGTCTGTAAGCTAAGGGATGCAAATACAACGGAGGCTGATCCGGAGACACCCCATCCAGTTATAGATCTGATCCCGGAACAGAAGGGGATCCATAAAAAAGGGGGAACCATGAGGCTTGGTGCGTATCCTTGTATCATAGAACCGGGAACACTGGCTTACAGATTGTATAAAGAAGAAAAGATATTCGAGAGGCACAGACACAGATGGGAGGTAAATCCAAGCTATATAAAAATCTTGGAGGAGAATGGATTGAAATTTTCAGGGAAGTATCCAGGTAAGGATCTGATGGAGATTGCTGAACTCCCTGGCCATCCATATTTTATAGCATCTCAGTTTCATCCAGAATTTAAATCAAGGATCGAGAGACCAGCACCACTATTCGTCGGTTTGGTTAAAGCTGCCCTCCGGAGAAAATGATTGAGCTAATTTTTTTAGATGAGACTTAAAGATCTCACTAAGATTATTTGTGATTCTGGGAATTTTCTTAGCTAGGATACTCCCCTCTGTCTCAACCCGGGCCAGCTGCCCATCTGGAACCCGTGGA
The DNA here is from genome assembly GCA_003663115.1 of Candidatus Altarchaeales archaeon. GTDB lineage: Archaea > Altiarchaeota > Altiarchaeia > IMC4 > QMZM01 > QMZJ01. The sequence goes on from QMZJ01000070.1 coordinate 6,426, forward strand.
TGATCCTCGGTACCTGTGCCATTGGATGGTTTGTAATCGAACTATACGTTGAAAAACCAAATTTAAAGAGATTGAAAAGGGCCCTGTATGTCGGAATCTTTTTTGAGAATTCGGGTACATTGCTCGGTCTATGGTACAGCTCCAACAGCCGATCCCCGTGCGCGTTCCAGTTGAATCGACATATGCTGCCTGTGTTCCGATAGAGG
>QMZJ01000071.1 GCA_003663115.1 Candidatus Altarchaeales archaeon
AGCCATTTTATTGGTTTTCTTTAATAAACGGCACCTTTGAGGAAGACATGAGCAAAGTAAGAATCTCTATGTCAAATTCTCCGTGGATAGAGCCTGTTGAAAGAATATTCGTCTTTCTAAGGTCAACCTATAATCTCTCGGCTGGGCCCTCAAAGGAAGAACCTCTTGTTTATGGCTTAATGAAGTACAATGTCATGGATGGAGAAGTTCTCAGGATTAGGGTCAATTCCTCAAGTTATGGGAACTTAACCCTAATAAGTCAGCTTGGCGCCGAAGTAAGAGGGATGTTCCTCTATGGAAATCGGACCGACTTGAATGCAACGCTTGTATGGTATGAATATGAAAACGGAAACAGGACGGCAAAGTTGAAAGCATACATGGGCATCAATGGAACCATAGTGGTTCCTTTTAAGGAGCTCTTTGGCTCAACAGATACCCAGAACAGGATAATCCTTCTGTGGCTATACTCACTTGAAGGATGGGCAAGAGACGAAGTACAGATTGAGTTTGTCCCGGATATAAGGTACATACTTGAACCCAAGTTTGATGGAGCTATAATAAAACTATGGGTGTGGGATGACAGATGAAGAGAAGGGGATTCATATTCACTCTAGATGCATTGCTTTCGTTGCTCTTAGTTATGATGTTCGTGACAAGCATACTCACGATAGAAAGTAATACTCAAGTATATACTACTTATATGAGAGAACAGGACAAATATATGGCTAAGAACGCACTGACCATTCTTAGAACTGTCAGTTTGAAAGAACTCGTACCACCGCAAAAGATTCAAGAATGGCTTGCTAATGGAGTATTAAACACGACTCTTGTATCTCCAGATATGTCCCCATTGGATATAGTATCCACTTATTGGGCGACTGAACCATTATACCCTTCTGCAAACTTAAGGCATAAAGCCGAGATAATCTTGGGATATGTTCTCAACACGACCCTTAAGGGATATTACTACGAACTTTTAATAAATAACTATACCAGTCCTTACCTGAGGCGACTGGGGTCTAACTATTCCAAAGTACCTAATGTATCTCCAGCAACTCTGACAATTAGCGGCTATGCTTACAACCAGACGCCAAGGGGGTACGTGGCAAGGGCATTCCTCTCCAAAATCCGGTCAAGAAGAACCACAATGTCCCTATGGGGAATCACTGTCTCCACTCCGACAAAGATAAACCAGACCCCCTGGGGCATCAAGCTGGAAAACCCCGCGAGAATAAAGTACATCTTAGAACTCCCCAGCGATGCAAATGTGAGCGATGCAAAACTTGTTCTTGAGCCACTGTGGGCATACAGCAAGGTCAACATCACGGTTAATGGCATGAGTTATTCAAGTGAGCAGACGATACCTGAGGTCATTGAATATGACATCACGAACTTAGGCCCGGGAACTAACGAAATAAATCTGTCAATCATGCGTCCTCCCGAAGGGGGAGATGACGGAGCCACCCATATCTTCGCTGAGATAGTTACAAACCAAACTTACACCATCTTCAAAAAGAGGATATACTTCCCAGAAGTTAAGGCAAGAGGGCCCATAAAGTGCCAGATCCCAGTGTATTTGCCACATATGCCCAATTCAATGTATGTCTACCTTAACCTGAGTGATTCCATAAGAGAAGTTTTTCTATACGTTGGAATAAACAACACCTTATACTACCTTGGAAACAAGACAAACACCGGAGGAATTACCTTCAGCTGGTCGGATATCCAAAATGGCTTGTCCTCTAACAATCTTTCCATTCAAGACTTAGTTGGAAAAACAACATATTTTATAGTCGAGGCAGATCCATATTTCATAACGTCCCCCCTTAGCTCTGAGGAGAAGGTAATATACGGGACCTCGTATTTCTACGTAGATTATCTACCACCCTCAATTCCACTGTACATGATACCAATAACAGTTCATCTTTCGGGGGCATCAGGAAAGGACGAGAGCGACCTCCATAAGGGGTTCTTCAGGAACATCACATACACGTTCCAGATACCTACAGGAGCCACCCCTATTGAGAACAAATATATATTTTCATGGTTCTACTCTCTTGGATGGGCACCATACACTAATGTCGCAGTAAATGGCTTGGTTATATACTCAACACCCCCTCAGTTCATGCAATTGCCCTTCACTAGGTTCCAGTACTATAATACCCCCCCACTGCTCACATCAGGTACTAACAATTTCTCTGTGGAATTCGGCAAGGGTTATTATGTAAGTCCAGACTACACCTACGGTGAGCTTACATACCTTGTTCAGGGATTTGTCCCATACGGAAAGCCTTTCGAAAAGGCAAAGGGAAGCACCGTTATCGTATACTATGACATCGATGGAGACAATAGTCCAGATGGTAGCATAACTATTAATATTGGGGATGAGCCAAGCGATGTTTTTGATCCTGATAGAGATGCTGTGGATGATGCACTCGTCAGACTTCTCAACAACCTTAACTTCGATCACGATGTGAACCCAGGGGATGCGGTTCCACTGGACAAGCCAAATGGTGACGGAAGTAGTACAAACCCAATCGATATTTATATCTCACCTGACATAACATTTTCCTCAGTATCTCTAAAGAACATTCCCCAGCTTACTTCACCCATATCCATAACTTTAAGAGTGTGGAGGGAGGATTAATGAGAAAGGTAGCCGTTATATTCATATTTCTTATCGTTTTAACAGTCTCCCCCTCGGTTCACAAAGTAGGATCGTTCATAGACGTTGAAGGATTTTTTGTCGGGGTGTACACAGGCGGAGATGGGGATGATTATATAGACCACTACACCGTTCCGCCACAGCTTTATTACAATATCTTAATGGTATTCGAAAAAGGTGCACCCGTTTACAGAGTAGATCCTAACACAGGGAACCTTGTTTACCTAGGAAATTTTACACAGTTATATAATCATGACATAAGCAAAATTCAGGTTTATGAAAGCAAAAGTGGAACAGGACCCTTAAGTGCTGATTCAATAAGGATAGGACATGATAGCAACGGAACATACTACGAGCACTTTGTTATGTTTGAGGATCTCTGGGGTGGAGGAGACATGGATCGAGAGGACATATATGCAAAAATCAGATATTATCCTGAACTCGGGAAGATTTGGTACATAATAAGAACCCACATAGGGTATGCAGGATACAAAAAACGCTTATTCTTTTATACGAATGGAATAATAATAGACATGGGTTCTGATGACATAAACCCTAACCTAAGTAATAACAAGGTGGATATGAGTTATCATGGAGATGACAATGCAAATTATGGGCCTTTTTTTTGGCATCACTGCTCGGTTATCACCGATCCATACTCTGGAAAGAGTGATACGTGGTGCGGCAATGAAATCAATGGTGAATTTGGTCTCATAGCACCTCCTTCGGCACTGTGGCAACCTGTGGTCGCGGTTATTGAGTTAAGTGGTCCTGAGGGCACAATCACGCTTTATGTGGGACAATGGGACGGAAGTTGTGGAGGGAACTACGGTGACGATCACAATGAAATGGTTAAATGCATTGACCAAAAGATAAGCTCGGGAGAGTATTATGGCAAAATTAATGTGTCAAAGATTGATCACTCAAATTCGTTGGGATTTGATAGCGATGATGAGGAGTTCTTTATGTATTACTATGTTGAGTTTTATGTCGAAACACCTGGAACTTGGTGGTTTGCGACGGACAGTGATGACGCCAGTGAAGTAGAAGTTGATGGGGATGTTGTTGCCTCGTGGTATGGTGGCCACGGAATTTGCAACTGTCAGTCTCATAGTGGCTCAAAATACCTGAGTAGAGGATGGCATACCTTAATATATCGCATGCAGGAATGGAGAGGGGGACAACTTGCAAGACTCTGGTACAAGGCCCCTGGGCAAAGCACTTGGCAAATCTTCAGGGTCTCATCATTGAAATGGTTCCTAATCCCTCGCTCCCTTGAGGCCAACAGGACTGACATAGAGGGAATCATCAACTCTACGTTCCCATTGTCATTGCCACCAAATTATATAATCAGTGGATTTGATGATGTGGAACCCGATGAGGATCTTCTTGATACGTCCCCGGATGCGTCTCAGCCCATAAGCGTTGAGCAGTATGGATATTACACAGTGTATAGGGGGACTGCCTTAATCAACACGAACGCGGGTAGGAGGTCTTCATGGCAAAGGCTTCATACTGATTACCTCATGGAAGTCCAAGGTGAAATAATAAAGAATGGAAAGAGGCATATAAAAGTCAGGATTGAGGGACACGACAATCCCGGCCCTGATTACAAACGGGGAACACCTGATGACAAAAACTTTGAATACTACATAATGTTTTACAACATAGTCACCGGAGAGTACACAGACTGGGTCGGACCGATAAGAAACAACTCATGGTGGGGATTCTTGGAGGTGAAAGGATCATGAGGCACAGAGGATTCCTAATAAATTCTGCAGTATTACTACTACTCATTCCACTCCTCTTAGTGTTAGCAACGTACGAGGATATATCAAGTTATATAATCTCATCCCAGTCCTCTAGAGTTAGAACCGAGACCATGCATGCCACCATAAACTCAATTGAGTTAGATATGGAGAGAGCATCAGAGATAAGCATGAAACGAGCTGTTATCACTATCCTGCAAAGTGCCATCATTGGAGAAGAAGTAAAAAATGTCAACGAGACTATAGCCAATCTGATAGTGAGAGGATGGAGTTATTCTCCCCCCTATAACATTTCCATGCCTTACAATGAGACCCTGAAATTCTGGTATGAGAACACAAAAAAAGTGCTTAAAGAAATGGGATTCAGGATGTCTTTCCCGAATGGGGATTTTGAGGATAACATTAACGTAACTGTGGCTCAGCTTGACGCATTCCATATAGTCGCGGAAATTAGAATAAAAAACGTGACGATATCAGACTTATCAGGTAGGATAGTTTATCAGGGCCCCCTTCCTAGAGGCGGCCCAATGTATCCTGTCATGAGCATTGAGGGGCTCGAAGATCCCCTGTTTCCGGTTAGTAGTGGCGGACACTTACATCGAATAATTGTTGCGGCACCTTACGATACATATCTCCGTGAACCCCTCGTTGGAAACCTCTCAGGGTCAGGAATTTCAATCCTTGGAACCCTCTCAAACCTGTCAGTTAAAAGATCCAAAGGGTTTGTGAGGTTTTATGATTCAAGCCCTGGAGAAATAGGGGTGGCAGAGAAGTTTTCACAAATAGCAAATTATGTAGGAGAAGGGTTTGTTTTTAAGGAATTAGGATATTCCCTCACAGAGTTGCTAAACATTTCGGAGATTATTGGCAAGCCAATAGTCTATAACACCACCATTTCTCCCGTTGGATGGGCCAAGGAGAGAGACATTGCCGTCGTAGTTGTAAATGGGACAGTAAGTTCAATTGGGGTAGCGAATATTCTGTCTGGAAATGGTACATTTTACGACCTCCAATATCTGAGCAATTCTATAGAGGAGGGATACTACTTCGGGGTGTATATTAACGATAGTGTATCATGCAATCCTCCATCGTTCTTCGACAGGCTTGAAGGAAACCTCTGTCTAACTTCACAGTACTTTGAAAAAGCCAAGGAATTTCAGCTCAAACTCGGGCTGACTAATGGTAGTTATTACTACCCTATAGGTCTCGTCAGCTTTGTGAATCCTGCAGATGTATGGAAAAACTATCCCGTTTTGCGAAGATACATAGAAGAGAAGGTGTCTAAGAACCAGAGCTGTGCTGATTACCAGTTTTTTGCGAGTAGCGACATTTCAGGCGATCTTATTTACGGTCTTGACTTGGCATCGTGGTATGATGAAAAGATGCCTTTCAGGCTAAATCAACACTTATTCGGAGTAATCTTGGGGGAAGGGTACCGTTACTTAATAAACAGCTGACTTAAGGGGGGAGCATCATGTCATTTGAAGACATTGCCTATGTAATTGGTGAGAAAGTGGAAATTCTAGGCACTAAAATTTTGGAAATCCTTAGAAATGTCCTCTTCCCCACCCCGACACACACTCTTCCAAAGTTCAGGGTTACCTCGCGTCTGGTGCGGGGGGACTTGACGGTTCATGAGTTCCTCAGCCTTCACATCCAAATCTGCTTCGTAGTTTACCTCGCGGTTAATTTCATTCTTATCGTTATAAAAGGAATCCCTCTATATCTGCTGGCCATATCAATCCCGTACTTTCTGTATCTTCGCTATTTTTTCATTCGCTATGGTAACTTCCTCATTGAAGAAAAGCCATATAAACTTTTCTATTATGGAATCTCAGCACTCTCGTTCCTAGCCTTCCTTGGATATTCCTTAATCAGATTTTTCTCTCCGAAAATCTACTACCACTGCGCCTACATCGGGATGACGGTGCTAACAGTCTTCCTTTTCCGTCACTACTTTAAGACAACATTTGGAAGGGCTTATACTTATGGAATAGTAGAAGAGGTCAAGGGAGAACTTGCGTTGGTGAGTGTCCATGATGACATAAGAGCCAATGTAAAGCCCGGCAAATACTGGGTCGAAAGTGCGGAAGAAGTTGAGGTGGGAGATATTGTAAAGGTTCTCGTGGAGGAGAGGATACTCAGGGGCTCCATTCCAAAAAGGGTGCTAGAAGTTCATAAAG
>QMZJ01000072.1 GCA_003663115.1 Candidatus Altarchaeales archaeon
GGAATATTCGATACTGAAGATGGCTGTGACTATTATCAACAAGAAAATTAAAGCTACCAATGCATCTATCATTATGGTGTATCCTTTGTTTTTCATCTTTACGTCCACACTATAAATGATATCTTCACGATCTCATCATTCAATATAGCGGATCTTTTTATTGAAATCAGATAATCTGCATCTACCGGCGGGTTACCTGTCGAGCAGTTTTGTCCCTCGAGGTTTAATATATTGTTATCTACATCTGTTATTGTGAAGTAAAACTCATATTTCTTCATTCCTAAAAGGTGTCTGCTACAATTGTAATTGGAGATAGTTATATCGTTACATAAATTATCGTATCTGGATCCATCCATCAAATTGAGAAACCTTAAAACCTTTCCCTGATCCAGGATCCTGCTCTCATTAGCCAGTCCTATGGCCGAAATATTGTCGAGGAGTTTCTCGGCCCAATCCTCCGGATAACCGGGGGTTCTTATGAGCTTTTCTACAGCATCTGTGGCGAGTTTGTCCATTTCATAAAGGCGTTCCGATCTCAGGATATTTTTGGTTGTAGTATCCCACAAAAAAAAAACTGAAACCAGTACTATGGAGAAGATGAAATACGCCATGATGAATTCACCGCTGAGAACCTGTGCCTCTCTCTTCAGTCTTAACATTTCATTTTAAATATTTCCTACTTTGGATTTAAATACTTTCTATAAACAGTAGTTCCGAATAACACCAGTTTTTTGTGCTGGATTTTAAGGCACAATCCTTACTTCTTTTTGGATCAATTCAGGGGTTTCGTTATCTGTTTATATATCCGTTTTCCTATATTATTTGAGCCATCATTGTTCAATGATCTATGATGACCCTTAATTAATGATTCCGTCCAGAACTACTAATATCTATGAAAAGGAGCTGATACCCCGACAGCGCAGTTAAACCTTCACAAGGTCTGCCCCGTCCTTCAGCAACAGATACACACCGGCATATTCTGGAACCTCAACAACCCCTTTTAGATTTCCAAATCGCTCTCCATTCAAATCAAATTCTGGAATCTTACCCCTTATCTCTATCTTGATCTTTTCGTCACCAAATGCGATAGCATCCGTCAATGGATCGAATTTATCCATATCCTTGACCCTTTTTGCGATTAACCCCGAGCCCCCGTGCAGCGAATCCGGCAGCCTTATCAATCTCGATGTATCGATGGTTACCATCCTGTCTGTATCGCTTGCAGCCATTGTCTTCACTGCATTTTCATCAATGATTTTCTGCACTATGGGTGATCTGACATTTTTAATGACGGGTACTTTCACATTGGGATCCGGGGTTTTTATATGTGACATGTCAACGGTAACGATATCGGGTATATAATTGTATCTACCTAACTCTATCTCCCTTAAAATCCTCTCTCTGTCCCCGTATATCAGCTCAGCCCTTTTGTCTCCAATGCCCTTAATCCCCCTTAGCTTTTCTTTATCGGAATTCTTAATGAGATCATATAGCCCCCGATAAATCCGTCCAGGCCATCCCAGATCCCCCTTCTTTGGTCCGAATATCCTGTCTCCCTCTACCCTCAGATAATCCCTGAAATTTATATCCCCTGCCACGTAATCAACGATCTCCCTTCTTTCTTTGTTTCCCAGGTATCTGACCGCTTCATTACAAACATGGATATGGTATCCCTTGCTCCCCGAAAAATTTATCTCTAAATCACTCCTGGAGAAACCAAAGTCTGAAAGCAGGAAATCTATTAGGTTCAGGGTTTCATCCTTTATCCTGTTCAATTTTTTGGAATCAAGGAAATCCATGTCAATATCCAGATCAAATACCAGATCCGCGCCCAACCAATTTTTTTCGGACATGGGCTGGTTCTCTGGAAATTCATAATAGGCTGCCGAATAGGATATATAGAATGGTGCCTCCCTCCTCAGATAGTTCCACAGTTCCTTCTCGGTCCCGAATGACTTATGCCTGACCTTTATCTTTGTATCTAATGTTCCGATACCAAATTCCCTTCGTTCAATCTCCGATGGGGCGGGAATCCTGTTCTTAGAATAGTACTCTTTGAATTTCCTTCTCAGAAAGATCTTTGTGTCTACGTTCATGTTAAGCTCTTCTTAAAAGGGTAATTTAGAATTCCAAGAAATAAATAATACGACTTGTAATTAATAAAACGATTCCAGGGCAAGGTCTATCAGCTGATCCGTATTCGGGCAAAATTCACGAAATAAAAGATTTTTACATAAAAAGCAATTAATTTATATGAATTACAGGCTAATGGTGCGGATTCTCTTCATGACAGCAATACTCTTACAGGGCTGCATACAATCTCCAACCCCCGGGGAGAGTGGAACAACGACTACAACACAAATAGTTAGTAAAACGATAGTTAATAAAACGGAGATTCCCAAGGTGACCGGGACTCTGCAGAAGAAGATAATATCAGTTGAAATGCCTGAAGTGGTGTCTCATGCATTATCAAACTATGATTACTACGCATATAATAATCCCACCATAAAATCACATGCAGAGGAGATTACAAAGGACTGCGAAGATGACGAATGCAGGCTCTTCAGGATTCACAAGTATGTAATCAAAAACTTCTATTACAGAGAATATGAAAACCACTCACATGGGATAAGAGGGATATTTAACACGAGATATGGTGTCTGCAGTGACTTCGCAGTATTCTACTACAACTACCTGAAATCGCTTGGCGTGGAGGTGTACGTAGCCTTCATACCGGAACACACATATGCACTCTCCTGCAATCACAACCTGACAAGGCTTCAAGGATATATAGAAAACGACCCGGATTTCAGGGATTTCACTCAGGAGCATGTGTTCCCAAACTTTGAATTCGAGGTAAACCACGCATTCAATAAATCATGTCTGCGAATAGAGGGGCCAAGTGCTACAAAGGGCGCTTACAGGTACCCCGGAGAACACTACGAGGATACGAGGATAGTTGAAAACGAAAGCTTCTTCCTTAACCCGGAGACGTGGGCGTGGGAGCCCTTCAATGAATCAAGGGTTACTGTGGAGAAACCAAGAGCACACATTGAGCGACACTTTACATTCACAATGAGTAAAAACAGCGTTATTTCATGGAGGGTAAAAAAGATTACAAAGAGGGCTGCGAGGGGGGTTGACTATGAATTTGAGGTCCCCGAGGTGACTATGGAAACCAGGTATCGTTATGCTACCTTTACACTTCCCGATGTGAGTCGTTTCGACAGGGTGAGGATCCACATAACGGTCCAGGCAACCAACCCAATCCTGTTCTATACCTTACAGGATAGAAACCAGCTCGATGGTTTTATATACAGTGTGGAGCATCCTGGTGCAAGGAGGTGGGAGCACAGGGCACACAGTGGGAGATTTCCCTGGGAATTTGATTATATAGGCTCGTGCAGTCAGAAAGAGGCTACAACCTTCTTTGAGAGGAATTGCTTACTTCCGGATGCTGGAAGAAGGGTTTTTGTTATTCACAATCTTGGGTATTTTAGGTCGAACAGAGTTAATGTTACCATCAAATACCTAGAATTTCTACAGAGTTAGTCTAACGATCTCTGGCATCACTCTTTTATGTTCGTTCCTATTCATTCTTGAATATATGCTCTTAATCAGCTCTATATCGACTTTCAATTTTTCAGCAGTTTTTTCTATGGAATATTTCTTATCAACTAACAGGTGAAGGATTCTATCGATATCTCTATAGCTTGCTCCCAATTCTCCCTCATCGGTCTGACCCTTCCATAAGCCGGCAGAGGGTTCCTTTTCTATAATTCCTTTAGGAATTTTAAGATATTCTGCGAGTTGCTTTACCTGTGTTTTGTAGAGATCCCCAATAGGTTGGATATCTACGGCATTATCTCCATATTTGGTGGTATACCCAAGCAGGATCTCTGTCTTATTTCCAGTTCCCAAAACGATTCTATTGTCAATATTTGACACAAGGTAGTTGAGAACCATTCTTATTCTGGCCTTTACATTTCCCCAAGAAATTTGTTTTCTCTCCGCACTGAATTTATTCCAGGGAAAATTTTTCTCTATCGACTCTAAAAAGGGGTTAATCTGGATTATGCTATATCTCACCCCCAAATTCTTTGCCAGATCTTCAGCATCCCTTACATCATCCATCCTAGTTACAGACTCTTCTGGGAGTATCAATGCATAGACATCTGTTCCAGAGTTATACGCCAATTTCAAAACAACCGAGGAATCTACTCCACCACTAAGTCCAAGAACTACCCCTTTTGAACCACTCTCTGCAACAATCTTCTTTATGGAATTTTCAATCAACCCTGCACATTTTTTCAATTTCTTATCATTTAATGTTATCATCCTTCAACCATACCCCTTATCTCGGTTTTATACTTTTTTACTTGATTATCGACAACGTAGTTTATCGAGATAGTTGCTTCATAATATTCTTCACGATCAAGTTTATCTGGTAGAATGACATCGACATAAGTAGAGTGATAAGGGGTTATTTCCTTATCTATGTCTTTCTTTACCCTGGATGTATTTAAATCAATAATTGCGTTCTTTAGAAATATTGTCTGGTTATCAAGTCCGATATTGACAATTGTGAAAGAGAGATTACCATTCGCTCTCAATGCTACGCTTGGAGTAGAAACACGGAGAGGTGATAGATCTACGTCAAAATTAGTGCTATAGGTCGTTGAAGAGGTAACTAAATCCAGTCTATGGATTCCTTCATCAAGTATGGTGTCTACGAAGATGAAGGGATACATCACCTCTCTTCCAGCTTCTACATCGTCAATCAGAATCCTACAATCTCTAACCTCCTTTTCCGGGATTGACTTGACCACGATCCATGTCTTGTTGAAGTATGGATAGTAAGCCAGGTAGTAGATTCCCCGCCAGGGTGGCTTCTCATCTATTACACTCTCAACAAAAGAGAGACGTGCAAACATCACCCTGTGGAATTCTGCATATCCCTCTAGAAAATCCTGATGGGATATATTCATGTTACAGGGAAACCGATCATCAAATAGAAGAAATGAGTTCATACCCGTCATTTCAGAAAGAATAAACCAGCCATAGGGCATTAATAAAAATTTCCTTCCATATCCCCAGCCTTTTAGATAAGGGTCATCATAGATATGTGATCCAGTGATGTAAAGACTGGCTCTTGGATGGAAATCAGACTTCAATGCCCGTGGAGCATGTTTTGATATGAATTTAGCACGGTTAACGGGATCCGAAATGTTCCCTTGAAATCCACATCCTGGTTTGAATATGCCCATCTTCCACAAAAGGACGCCATCCTTCATTACTTCAAGAATGGCATGACTCATAACGGTCAATTTGTAGTTGGACTTAAGTGGATCTCTCCTACGGGGTCTTTTTTCATAGAGTTCTTTCCATAAATCATTACTCTGTTTGTAATAGCTATCATAATCATAAGCCCCTTTCATAGTCATGAAACCATAATTTCTTTGGGAACTGACATTCAGGGGTTCAATCTTACCATAATCCACCATAAGATCCTCCAATTCAACTTCATCCAAAAGTGGACTTGAATTTATGTAATAGATTTCTGCTGCCGATACAAGCAAACTCGCGATAAATATCAATGCTAGTTTTTTTATCATTCTAAAGCCCCAACTGATAAAATGTTATTTCCACGATTCTCTGAGGTAATTCGTAAGTGAAAAAACAGGTCAGATAAATAATGACAAATATCAATATCAGGAAAGGCGATGTAACCAAGAAACTCCGTTTTAGGGAGATATCGCTTATATCCTTGATCCCGAACATACATGCTATGTAAAAAATAACGTAGCCAAGGTTTGGAAAGATAAACATATTCAATGTGGAGATATTCTCCAAAGCTAAGTAAGAAACGAGATTCACAATCGTAGAAATAATTAAAAAAGCTAATGGTATTACTGAGAGATAAATCAGAAGAGAATACAGATGGAGATAGGGTATCCTAGCGCCAACTAATCTTGAAAACCAGTAAAAGAAGAAGGCTAACGTAAAGAGGTAAGCAAATCCCAGCACTATTGAAATGACAATTAATAGGAAAAAACCAATGATCAACGTGGGTATTAAATCTGGTATAGAACACCCTCCTACAGATTCTCGGATTATGGTATATGCATCAAGGTATCCATATTTCGATTGGGCTAAAAGGAGACCGGTGATCTGTGCAATTCCTCCAAATAAAGAGGTTGAGATAGATATTACTAAAAGTAGTAATATAACCTTTTTAAGGGAGTATCTGCCCCCCCTGATAGCTTTGAACACCTCTTTATGTCTGTCAAAAACATCTGAAATATTTATCTTTCCGCCTGCTGGCTTACCCATCTCTGTCCTGAAAAATAGGATAAATATGATAATTGCCGACGGGATGGAAATTCCGGCGATTAATTCAAGTGGGGGCTGGATCCCCCATCCACCCCAATAGGGACCCAGATATCCGGGGTCAAAGAATCTTAGAGAAGTTAACTGATAAAATGCGAAAACAGCCCATATGAATAATGAGGATATAATTGCGGTACTCAGGGCACCCACTATTTTGAATATGAATTCTTCCTTCCTTTTCATTCTGGTTATTATATGTAAGGTATGTAAATAGATA
>QMZJ01000073.1 GCA_003663115.1 Candidatus Altarchaeales archaeon
GGATATAGACTATTTCTGGTTGAATGTTATAAAGGCAGTAAATGTGTCCGTTCTGGAGATAGTGGAAGACCCCAAGGTAATTCAGATGGGACCAAACTCTAATATAACCGTAGCGATCTTGCTAAGGAATATAGGGAAGGTAAGATTGCACGACATAATGGGAAGACTGGAGAATTCTGAACTGTGTACAGATCATTATCATTTCACATCCATAACCCTCCTTGATCCAGACGAAGATAAGACATCATACCTCACAATTAAAAGTAAGGGAAAGCCGACGAGATGCCCAGCAACTATTATCTTTGGCTCGAGGGAGGAAGCCTATGCATTTTCCGACCTGGAGATAATTGTCACTCCACCACCACCATTGATACCGGCGATTCCAAAGATAAATCTCCTACTGGTTTTGCTGATATTCGCGGCCATATTATTCGCGGCAAGAAAGGGGAAGGAGAGGGAAAGGATAAGAAGAATGCGTAGAGAACAGAGAATTCTCAGAATTCTTATGTATCTCATAATAAGTATAGTGATCTCCATTATTATTTATATGGCATTCAGCCTTTTTGGTTTTCCGGAGCTAGTCTAAACCCAAGAACTGCTCGAGTCTTTCTATCTCCTCATCTATCCTACAGTATTCCCAAAGAGCATATCTTGCATGTTTGTAGATATAGAGGGAAACGGGCAGGAACAGAATACAGCCAATTATGGGTAATACATAAAAGAATTCCCCCAAACCCATCAGCATCAGTATATTTACCAGATCGCCTCTCTGGGAAAAAAAGTAGATTAACGGATTATAGAAGAAACCAACAGCTAAATATACAGAGAATATCGATTCCGGAATTCTCCCCGTATTCCTTATCCTCCAGCTTCCAATAAAAAAGATCGCACTCAATATAAGATTTCCAAGAGTGCCCACGCCCAATAGAATTATGGAGTTACCAACACTCAATTCCGAAAATGGTGTCAATTCCCCATAGATTCCATTCTCCCAGTCAAAATTTATCTCCATGGAGTATTGCGTATTATTTATATCGAGAAAAAACATGTGAAGAGCTTCGTGTAACAATGGGGCGATTACTATCGCTATTATTGGTAACAGAATAAAGCCAAGAACATTGGCGAGATGATAATTGATCTTTTTCCTTCTGTGCGTTTTTATTCTTTCCTCCAGGTGCATCAATGGATACATTTTTCTTACCACTAACAGATCATGGTGGAGTTTGCCTGCCAATTATTATTCTCTTTTATGTACAGTAGTGTGCAAAATTAGCACACTGAAAAGTATATGGGGGCATGTGATGTGACTACCACGTAGAGTTGCCCCATGAAATAAATGCGATTGGTAATAAATAATACGACAGTTCCAGACAAAGGCGAAGAAAAAAGTAGAGGCTTAGTGTTAATACTCAGGTACCCATGTACGGGGTGGTAGCCGTGATAGTGATAAATCCCATATTGAGCTTTAATTCGCACACCTCTCTATTAACTTAATTCATTTATCGTTTTTTCCGCTAGATTGTATGCCCTCGAGAAGGTATCCATCTTTGGCATGTTCGCGTATATCATAATAGAGGTTCTCTTGAAAAATGTGATTAATGTGCCCTTGAGCTCCGGATTAATCTCCATCGATCTCAATTCCCTGATCAATTCCAGGTATGTCAATTCATGGGGTATCTCGAATTTCACCTCCAGGAATTGCTTCAGGACATAGGCAACCCCAACAATTGCCTTTCTCTCATCCTTTATCTCCTTAATCCTGTTTAAATTTTCGAGGGCCAGCCTCCTCAGTTTTTCGGGCTTGCTTTCCTCGGTCGTCTTTTTTACCATTTTCATTATCCTGTCTATAAAACCGGGCTCCCTCTCCCCCTCCACCTCTTCCTCAACAACCTCCTCCTCTTTCTTCTCCTCCTTAAACTCCTTTCTCAGATCGGTCAGTTCAACCTCCTCTTTAACCTCACTCATGACCCCTTCCTCTTCATAGTCTTCCATCCAATCCATTTTTTCTAATTCCATAAGTTTTTTATTCATCTCCTTAACCCTCGTCTCATCTACTCTCTCCGTGAGCTTTTCCAGACCCTCCATCCCGGTTTCAATGTCCCCTTCTTTATCCCCCTTTTTAACTATGATCGAGATCTCATCGTCTCTCTTTACTACCTCTACCCTCGAATCCCGGGGTATCTCTATCTCCCCCTCCTTCAGAACTATTTCGGGCCTCTCGCCCCTCTCTATAAATTCGATTTCCCCGATAAGATTTCCTTTATCCTTAATACTCCTCTTCACCATCTTCTGTATCGCCCGATCGTATTTATCCTTATCTATCAAACCCCTTTCGTGGGCGTCCTTCATTATATCTATTACGGACATCTCGGCTGGTTTTTTGGTGGGTTTCTCCTCTGCCTCCTTCTCCCCCGCCATCTCCGGCTTGAAGATATCCTTAAACACTTCGGAGGCAGGTATCCCCTCCGCCTCCCCCTTCCCAATTTTCTTTCCGGGTTTAAAGGCATCTTTGAATATCTCTTCAACGGGCTTTCTTTTCCCTTTTTTTCCCTTTTCTGCCATTTTATTAGATAAATGTAATAGTCAAATATATACATCCATAGCTATGGAAGCACCCTGAATTTTGTTATCTCGAGCCCCCAGTCGATTAATAGGATAATACACAGTAATAATAATAAAGGAAGGGTTGGTTTCGTGCTAATCTCTCTGAAGTCCAGTCCGGTCTCAAATGCCCTCTTAAAGGAATCCTCATCATCTATAATGAAGTATTTCCCGTTGGTTTTATTTGCCAATAATCTAAGCATATCCTCATCGAGGTTTGGAAATTCCGCGGGTGTGGCGTTTAATCCCTCTAAAGCGGATGGAGTTGTAACCTCCTCCTTTACCTTGCTTCCAATTCCTATCGGATAGATTCTCGTATTGCTCTCATTTAAAGCCTTTAGAGCATCGGTTATATTCCTCCCAATATTGTTTCTTCCATCGGTAATCAGAATAATACTCCTGTTTCTCTCAGACTCATCAAACAACGATTCTGAGACTACAATTGCATCACCAATTGCGGTTCCTGCAAAGCCTTCAAACTGTATCTTCTGTAATGTTCTCTCTACCGTGTTCATATCCGACGTTGGCTTTAACCTTGCGTGCGCCTTTCCAGAGAATGTAACAATCCCGACCTTTGTATTCCTTAATTTACCAATAAAATCCATGGCTGTTCTCTTTACAAATTCTATCCTGTTCGGTTCATAATCGGGGGTAAGCATTGAGGCGGATGTATCTATGGCCAAGATGAAATCTGTTCTTGCCACGTATTCCTCCCTCACTAAGACTAAATCCGATATAACCAGTATAATCAGTACAACTGCTAAGATCCTCAAGAATAGTGGTATTAAATCTCTCGGGAATAGCTTTTTACCGGCAACCTTCTCCAGGACCTCAAAGTTTCCAAATCTAAGGGTTCTCTTTCTTGCGTATTTCTTTGATAGAAGATGCATGATAATGACTAACCCCAACAATAAGATTAACAGGTTTATATACCTGAATGAAATCTCTATTTGTGGTATGTCCATTCTATAGCTCACTCAATTCCAGGTAATTAACGAGGGGCTTTACAAATGGTTCATTAGTGTATATCTTAACGAAGCCCATCCCACTATCGCGAAATTCGCCTTCGATCTTATCCTCCTGTTTTCTCGCCACTCTTTCAAATTCCTCGCTCACCTCGTCCAGATCTACCGTTAAGACCTTATCTGAAAAGGGGTCAGAGAGTCTCATACTTCCGATACCCTTGGGCAGAAATGAGTCTCTGACATCCCTTATCATGATCCCAACGACTCTATCTAATTTACCACCCATCATCTTCAGGGAGTCTTCCCATCCCCTTCCGATACCTATGAAATCCGAGATTATGAAGAGGATCGTCCTTTCGGCAATTATATTAATTAGATAGGATAATGAATCCGCAAGATTACAACCCCCCCCATAGTATCTTGGATCGACCATGTAGCGCAGGATCTTATAATACTGGGATATATCCCCAACCGGGTCTAACGCTATTCTGACATCGTCACCGAACATTGCAAAGCCAACATTATCCCCGGATTCAACCGCGGCATAGGCAATGGTTCCGGCAACTACTGCTGCATACTCACTCTTCAATTTCTCCTGGGTTCCAAAGAGCATGGAATTGGAAACATCCAATACAATATAAACATCAAGATCTCTCTCGTCCTCGAACTGCTTTACATACAATTTTTTAGATCTAAGACTGGCCTTCCAATCTATCCTCGATGCATCATCCTGCTCTGGAACATATTCACGTAGACCGGCAAATTCTATTCCAGTACCCTTAAAGAGTATCTGATACTTTAATAGAAATCTGAAGGTATCAACTAACTCTCGCACGTTTGCATCGATTTCATTCATCAATTCTTCTATATAAAGGGTACCTTCTTCCTCTATTTTTTCCATCCTAATTAACGAACTGGGACATTGTCTATGATACAATCCACTATATGATCTGCACTTATGCCCTTGGCCTTTCCCTCATAGTTCAGAACTATTCTGTGTCTCAATACCTGATGAGCTATAGCTCTAACATCCGTTGGGATCACAAAGGTTCTTTCATTCATCATTGCGGTTGCCTTGGCGGCCAATGCCAGATAGATAGTGGCTCTTGGTGAGGCCCCCCACCGTATATACTTCCCTTCTTCTATACCATAATTGGAGGGATATCTTGTGGCATCTACTATATCGACGATATACTCTTTCACCTCCTCAGAGATATGGATCTGTTTCACACATTCCTGAATCTCAATTATCCTCTCGGGGTTTAAGACCTTTTTTATCCCGAACTCCCGGATCTCTTTCACCATGGTGTTCTGATTTAGGATTAATATCTCATCGTCCTCCTCTGGGTAATCAACAAAGACCTTAAATAGAAACCTGTCTATCTGCGCCAACGACAACGGATAAACCCCCTTCTGTTCCAATGGATTCTGGGTTGCAAGAACCGTGAATGCTTTGGGTAGGGGGAAGGTTTCCCTACCTATGGTAACGATCCTCTCCTCCATAGCCTGAAGCATGGCGGATTGCACCTTCGGGGGGGCCCTGTTTATCTCGTCTCCCAGAACGAAGTTTGCAAATATCGGGCCCTTTACCGTATAAAATCCCCTCTTCTCCTCATAGACCGTGGTTCCGGTAATATCCGAGGGCAATAGATCCGGTGTAAACTGAATTCTCTGGAACTTCGCCCCTTCAACAGTTTCCGTCAGGAGCCTCACCAATAGTGTTTTTGCCAGCCCAGGAACGCTCTCTAAAAGAACGTGACCATTACATGCCAGGCACTTCAGGACGGAATCTATAACCTCTCCCTGTCCCACTATCCCCTTTTGTACCTCTCTCTTTACCTCCTTCAGCTTATCATTATGCTCTTTTATCTTTTTTGATAGACCTTCCATTCTCAAAGTACGGGAACACTCCTTATTATGGAGTCAACTATGGAATCCGTGTCTATGCCCTTGGCCTTTCCCTCATAGTTCAGAACTATTCTGTGTCTCAGGACATCGTGGGCAATGCATCTGACATCCTCCGGGATCACAAAGGTTCTTTCATTCATCATTGCGGTTGCCTTGGCGGCCAATGCTAAATAAATTGATGCCCTCGGCGAGCCACCCCACTGTATATACCTGCCCTCTCTCACATCGTACCTCTCTGGATGTCTGGTGGCATTCACCAGATGGACTATATATCTCTGAATCTCTTCGGACATGCTTATATTCTTCATGGTCTCCTGCATATCCAGTATGTCCTGAAGATCTACGACCTTTTGTATATCCAGATCCTCTATCTCCATAACCTCCACATTCTGTTCGATAATCTTTATCTCGTCTTTCTTGGGGGGTGGCTTCACAAGTATCTTGAATAGAAATCTATCGACCTGGGCCTCTGGTAATGGATAAACCCCCTTCGTTTCCAATGGATTCTGGGTTGCAAGAACAAAGAAAGGGGTTGGTAATGGAAAGGTCTTTCTACCGATGGTAACCTCCCTCTCCTGCATGGCCTGAAGCATGGCGGATTGCACCTTGGGAGGTGTTCTATTTATCTCATCACCACAGACGAAATTCCCGAATATCGGGCCTTTTATAGTGTAGAACCCCCTCTTCTCCTCATAGACGGTAACCCCAATGATATCCGAGGGCAATAGATCCGGTGTAAACTGAATCCGCTGGAATTTGGCATCTTTAACCGTACGGCTTAGAAGTATTATAAAGAGGGTCTTCGCCAGCCCAGGAACCCCCTCCAAGAGTACATGACCATTACAAACCAAACACTTTAAATCCGAATCAATGACTCTATCCTGACCCATTATTCCCTTCTGTATCTCTCTCTTCATATCCTTGAGTTTTCTGCTGCACTTTCTCACAC
>QMZJ01000074.1 GCA_003663115.1 Candidatus Altarchaeales archaeon
CTTCCCACCCCTCTCCTCGGGGAGATATTTTCTTGAGAAATTTAGCAATGTGTCCAGGATGAGCATTATTGAATCTTCGTCACCGTCTGCGTTTCTCCTCTTTCCGGCGTGCCAGAACGGGTGAGCATAACAAACCGAGGCCCGCGTGAAACCAATAATCCTGCCAGTTATTCCGGCGGATGTGTGGGGTGCCAGACCAACGACTAAGTGTCCCAATAGGTCTTCCTTTGATTTGGCATTATAGAAGGAATTAAGTCCATAGAACCTCACGAGCAATTCATCAATGAACTTCGTAACTCGTAGGAGGTAATCTGCACCATTCATTGGGAGTATTATGTCCTGCACTTTTAGCTCTATAATCTGCTCTTCATCGACCAGCTCGTTTCCAAGGTAGTCCTTTTCGTAGCCCAGCTCCCTTAATTTTTCAACGGAAACGTTGATCTCTCTGGGTCTGAAGTGTGTTAATGGTGCATCGGTAGCATCAAATCTGATCGTACCATCCTTAAAGACGAAGACATCATTCTTGGCCCGTAAGATTCCCTTCTCCAGTGGCTCGGGTATTTTATAATGAGAGATCATTCCCTTTACTCCCTTGACCTCTCCAGAGAACCCGAGCTTTTCTATAGCATTTTTCCATATCTGCCTCAGATCAAGATCGCGGCGTTCATAAAACCGTGTATTGACTCTGCATCTGGGACATACATCCGAATCAGATACCAGATTGCAGGAAGGGCAAACCCTTCTGAGTATAGTTGTTTCATTGCAATTTGGACAGGTTGGAAAGATCGTCACGTTACCGCATCTGGGGCATTCATATCTCGCTACCTCGACTGAGACAGAACCTCGTTCTGATGCCTGGTTTATGTTTCTCTCTGAACCCCCCGCCTCACCGATAGGGAACAGGGAGTGAACCGGGGGTTGCATCTTCCTCTCCTTCGCCTTCTCGGGACGCCCCATTCTCGCTCCAATGTATGTCCCGGATTTTGCCCTTATTTTTATGGGTGAGATCGTGTTTAGAAATTTCACCGGATTTTCTTCCTTATTTTTGACTTTCTTGATATCTGATTTAAGTTTCTCGAGATCCGATCCCAATGGATAAATGAGGGGCAGATATTCCTCTATTATTATCAGATTATTATCAACCCTGTGTGGAACACCTAAGAACTCCAGAATTCTCTTTCCCTCCGGATTGTTATTCTCAACTATGAGTCTGTCTTCGATTTTTGCGTTAGAAAGCCATTCCACCAAGATTTCTAGATCTGCAAGGGTTATGTCATCCCAGTGATAGGTATAGCGAGGATGTAATGGAATATCATATTTTCTTGATATCTCAATCGCCTCCTTGGCATCCAGAATTTTTTCTGGCAGTTTAACGCCTCTGTTGTCTGCCTCCAGGCGCCACCACTCCTCACAATATCCGGCCGGGAGTAGTGTCGTATTTGTCTGTAAGAAGTCTCCATAGGTTATAAGCATATCTCCCAGGAACAAGATCTCATCAACCTCATCCTTTATAAATTCTGCCTGCTCTCTGTTCTCGACCCTGAGAACACTTCCATCTTTCAATTTCACTATGGGACCCTCGATACTGTCGCATTCCGTTATAATGCAACCCTTGCCAGGATGCTCTACCTTCACCTGCGTTCCGGTGGCGATGAAACTCTCTAAGAGGATCATGGTTGCGGGGTGGATGGATTTTGCGGCAATACCGGAGGATCTGTCTCTACCATATCTCAGCCTAAAACCTCCTTTAGCGGATGGTGCCGCAAATATTGGTCTGCCCCCAACGACTTCCGACATAAGGCCCGTGGATTCTCTTGTATCCTTTTTTTCCTTGCATCTAACTAGTTTAGATAACCAATCCCAGCCAAGCCCGAGTTCCTGGCTATATCTCATTAATTTTCTGGCCTTCTGTGCGATACCCTCTGCTATAACCAAACACATCCCACCCCTGATTCTATTAGTCTCAACCCTCTGCAGATCCCTGTGAATGGAGACCTCCCTCTTCTCGGTGGGGTCACCATCAACGCACACTGGAAGGTTATTGATGATCTCGCGGATATCATCATCGGATGGCAGGTATTGCAGTCTACTGACCCTGTCATTATAGATCTTGATTTCCTCAACATAGCGCTCCAATTCGTCCTTTGTCGGTCTGTATTCCTGTAAACCGACCCTCCTTCTCAGATAATCTGCAATTAACACCGCCAGACCCTGAGCCGTGCCTCCTGCACTTCTGATGGGCCCGGCAAAATAAACAGACAGGTACTCTGAGCCGTCTGGATTGCTTTTAATTGAGACCTTAGATATGCCTTCGATGGGCGCGGCGACAACACCCTCGGTTATTATGGCCAGAGACGTTCTTAACGCCTGATCAATACGCTGCTCCTGTTCCTTTCTTGAAATCATAGATATATCCCCCAGGATGTCACCGATGATCCTGGGTAAATTCTCCCTCCCAAGTTCCTTAATTTTAGAGGCGATCCCTTCTGGACCGACGAGACCCTCTACCCTGGATGCCAGATCTCCAGCTGGCAGTGCCTCTACCTTGGGGGATGGATCCATACATCTGGATCTGGCATCATTCGCAATCTTATAAGCGAGATCGATCTTTTCCTCGATTTCTTTAAAGTATCTCTCCGTTTCTGGATCCATCTTAAAAGTGTATTACAGAAACCTCGTGATTCTGTAGATTCACTATCGGAACCCTCGCTGGTGTTGGGAAATGTCCCTGCTCTTCCTGATATTTGGTTCTCGCTTGCCATGTTCCAGAATTTATCACCTTAACCCCTCTATAACTCGTATAACCATTTGTATGAACATGTCCCGAATGGAATATATCTGGAATTTCTTTTATCGTCAGATAATCGTCCTTTTCTGGCAGCAGGGCGTCGTTTCCATAAACGGGAATCAGATATCTTCTCTTTAGATACTCCACCATAGCGGTTTCCGGTCTCGAATATGTACAACTAGCGAGGCTACCTATTATCGTGTCAAGGGAAGTACCGTGATATATAAGTGTTCTGACCCCGTGGGTTGATACCATCACGGGGTTGCCCACCATATGTACGTTCGGCAGGTCATAGAGGGGCGCACCTATGTCCCTGTCAAGTTTTGGTTGAGGCTCTGCTCCACGCACAGCATCGTGATTGCCCACCGAGAGAACAATCTCTATGTAATCCGGAATTTTCTCAAGAAGGGATGCCAGGGAATCATACTGTTTATAGATGTCCGGGATGGAGAGCTCTTTTTCCTGATTGGGATAGATCCCAATGCCATCAACCAAGTCACCAGCTATTAGTATATACTTAACCTTCTCGAAGATTTCATGGTTGCCACCCTTAAGATTCAGACAGTCTATGAATTTATTGAATTTCTCTTCCAGGAAGAGATAGCTACCAACGTGAATATCAGATAACAATGCGATATGAACCTCTTCGTCCGTGGATCTGGTCCTATTATCAACTGGCAGATCCGGCTGGTATATCTCGTTTGCAATAAATAGATCCCCATTTAACCTGCCAGAGATCCCAATAACCTCGTCCAGTAGAATATTATCGTACATCTGATTTAACTGGCGATTGTTTCTCGGGACAAGTATCGTTAATTCACCCGTGGGGTCCTCAACCTCAAGGAATTTATAACCCTTTTTACTCTCCCTCTTTGAGGAAACCATTGCAATTATGCGTATATCTTCTCCTCTATATCTCCTAACCATTTTTATGGGTACCGATGCCTTTAGACCCTCTCTTTTCATCAATATCTCTCTCAGGTTATCGTATTTCTGGTTGAAATAATCCATAAAGTTTTCTATCAGTCCACCACAGGTAGATCTTCCGGTTATATCCGTTTCCTTGTGAATTTTTAATTCGGAATCTATCTCTTTCGCAAATATGTGTTTCTTCCTTTCAACCTTGACCCTCTCTATTTCTGTCCTCTCCCTCCCCAGCCTTCTCCTCTTTCCCTCTATAAATTCCTTGAGAAATTCATCGGCAACGAGCCAGACATTCCTTTTCTTTGCGGCAGAGATGACCTCTTCTGGATTAAGATTTTGGGAGATGATCTCCTCAAACCCGTGGGTGGTCAGGACTATTCCATGATCTGCAAATTTTCTGATAATTTCTTCCCTGTTTCTGTCAACTGTGGCATACACCAAAACCACCTATTCCCTAAAAAAATTCTTTATTTTCTCCACAACAACAGTGCCGGCGTTTATCTGTGCCTCATCGGTCGAGGCCCCGAGATGGGGGGTCAGAACCACATTGTCCAGGCCAAGAAGTTTACTACCTCTTGGGGGCTCTTCCTCAAAGACATCCAGAACTGCCCCCTTAATCTTGTTCTCCTTCAGTACCCTGTACAACGCCTCTTCATCAACTAAGCCACCCCTTGCTATATTAACCAGGATCGCCGAATTCTTCATCATATTTAATCTCCTCTCATCTATCATGCCTCTTGTGGCATCTGTAAGGGGCACATGCAGGGTGACAATGTCCGAATTCTTTAAGAGTTCATCGAGATCGAGTAATCTGCAATTATACTCCCGCGCATCCTCTCCCGTGATGCCTGGATCATATACCAGAACATCCATTCCAAATGCTATTGCCCTCAAAGCGACCTCTCTTCCAATCCTGCCGAAACCTATGATACCCATAGTCTTCCCAAAGAGTTCATTCCCCATAAATTTGCTTCTCTCCCATTTCCCCTCCTTCATGGATGTGTGTGCCTGTATGATATTTCGCATTAGAGCTATCAAGGAGCCAATAACCAGCTCTGCTACAGAAATTGTACTCGCCTCGGGGGAATTAACAACCATAATACCTCTCTTTCTGGCCGCTTCCATATCTATGTTATCCAGGCCGACGCCCGCCCTACCGATAATCTTCAGATTGCTTTTCTCTATTACCTCTTTTGTTACTTTCGTCCCACTTCTCACGATCAGTGCATCATATTTCCCTATCTTTTCTATAAGCTCCTCGTGAGAGAGCCCGAAATTCAGGTCGACATCTGCGAAGCCCCTCGCCTCCTCTATCGCAACCTCATGTATCCTATCCGTGATTAAAATTTTTGGCCTCATAGTTATTATTGACGAAAGAAGATAATTAAAGGAAAATGAACAGCACTATAAATGACATATCGACCTCTTTAGCCGGTGTTAGGCTGAGAAATCCAACGGTTCTCGCGCCGGGCATTCTCGGCATTACATCATCTTCTTTAATAAGAGTAGCGAATTCCGGCGCCGGGGCAATAACAACGAAATCGATAGGTCCGGTGAGGAGAGAGGGACACAAAAACCCCGTGATAGTTGAGGTTCCATGCGGTATACTGAATTCGATTGGTTTAGCGTGCCCATCCTTGGATGAATCCCTGGATGAGTTGAAAGAGACCATGAAAAGGGTAAATACCCCTGTTATCGCGAGCTTCTATGGAAGGACCGTCGGAGAATTTGGGGAGATGGCCGAAAAGATTTCGGAGGCAAAGCCGGATTTTCTCGAAGCCAATATATCCTGCCCAAATATAGAGAATGAATTCGGAAAACCATTTGGAACGGAACCAGAGATATCGGCCAGGGTTACAGAGGTAATAAAAGATTCGACAAAAATTCCATTAATAGTTAAGTTAACACCAAACGTTTCCGACATAAAGGTGATTGCAAAAGCGGTTGAATCCTCTGGGGCCGATGTGATATCTGCAATTAATTCCTATGGTCCCGGGATGGTGATCAACATAGAAACGGCATCTCCCGTACTTTCCAACAAGTTCGGTGGGCTCAGTGGTCCCGCAATAAGGCCCATAGCCGTGAGATGTGTGTATGAAATCTATGAAACGGTCGAGGTTCCAATCATTGGTATAGGTGGAATCCAAACCGGAAGGGATGCTATCGAGATGCTAATGGCTGGAGCGAGTGCGGTCGGGATCGGCACGGGGATAATGGAGAGAGACATCAAAATCTTCTCCGAAATCTGCGAGGAGATCAGGGGCTTTATGAGATCAAAGGGCTATTCGAGGCTAAATGAGCTGATCGGAAAGGCCCACTGAGGTGATGAAGTGCTAAGTTTCGTGACCATGAGACAGACGGATTTATCTGGGCTCAGAGAAAGAAAGGATTCCAATTATAACCCCATCTGCCTGAGTTCGTCCTCCACCGCGATGACCCTCGTGCCCTCAAATCTGTCCTCAATCTCCTCGGGGAGCTCCGCCCCAGTTATGAATTTCTTGGCTCTCAATTTTTTGCAGAGGACCAGTGATTTTGCCACATCGAGTAAAATTCCGTATCTATCCGATAGATCCTCTGCCCGATCCAGTTCTGACTCATTGAGCTCGATAAAGACCAGATTTTTGATC
>QMZJ01000075.1 GCA_003663115.1 Candidatus Altarchaeales archaeon
TAACAAAGATAATCGCTATAATAAGCGTTGGAATAATGACTGTTAAAAATGCCCCTGTTAAAGTATCCATTATCCCACCAATTATTACATATCGAGCAATTTCCCGATCTATATTCTTTCTGTGACTTATAGCGCCAGTAAGAGAAGAGAAGGGTATAACTAATAGATTTACTCCAAAAGCGCTCAGTAAAGGCAATCCAGCAACATAAAGTAGAGGTGTCCTAACAGAGCCCCCGCCTATCCCAAACATACCACTCATAAATCCGGCAAAAAGACCTATGAAAAGATATATCAGCATTTGTGTTGTCGGTTCCATTTTATCCCTTTCATCATATCTTGCCCCCGAATTTCACTTAACGTTCCGGGGATATGCGAAGCCCGTAAGGGCAAATCCGGGCGGGTGGTAGCGAAGCTACATATCCTCCTGTTGTCCGAGTGCGACAGCACCGAATCGGAGCGGAGAGCTGCGGGGCTTTTGTTTTTTGGATTAATCATTAAACTTTAAGGTTCTATCAATTATCCCGGTTTCTATAATATAATACTTTTTGCATTTTTCACAATATACCTTGAAACTCATCATTGAAGCCATCGAAAAAACACAATTGCATTTCTTTAAATTTTCCTTGCATTTTGGACATTTTACATTACCTAGTATCCATTTTCTGATCGGGCAGGTTATTCTATCCATAAATCTTATCTTATTTACAATATCAATCAGAATATTGGTGTAGAAGAGCCCCACAAAACAAAACAGAATTATAGGCGCCAAACTGAAAAAAGCACTTACCATTCCATTATTACGGTTTTTGAAAAAATATATCAACCAGAACCATAAAGCCAAGATAGATAACACAAGGCATAAAACCGCAATAAAAATTAGAACACTGCTAAGTAAGGTGTATAAGGGTATTTTATATCCTTTCTTAACTTGCCTTTTTTCAAAATACTCTCTTGAAAATCCAAGTACAATGAAAGAAAGAGTAAAAAGAAAAATAAAAGCAAATGTAAAAGGCACTACCAATCTAACATCAGGTTCTCTGGTAAAAATTGAGAGAAATGCTACCACACTTATTGTAAAAAACAGCATGGGAAATGAACTATCATGGTTTGTTCGTATGCTGTATATCAAAGATTCTATTTTGTTTAAGCTGTGCAGGGGTTTGCGATTTTTAGATTTTCTCTTTTGTTCCATTAGAAATGCTGCAAAACTCCAGAGGATGCCAAAGATAAAAATACCAGGTATCATTAATTTAGGAATCGGAAAACCGCGCATGGCTATTGAGAGTAGGTGTATTGGCCATAGAATTGAAAACCACAGTATTATACCAGTTATAGCTATCCTTTTAGTAAATTTTAAAAAATCCATATAATTTTTTATTCTTTATAATGAATATAAACTTAATGATGTCCGTTAAAGCCCGCAATTTCGTCTGACGTATTGCCGATAAGAGAAGTTGCCGAAGGTATTTGGGCGAAGCGCAGCGAAGCCTTTTATCCGCTGTCATATTCTCCGAGTGAAACGACTACGAGGAAAGCGAAGCTTTCCGAAGAGTTTGCCCCCGAGCGTTTTTATAAAATTCTGCGAAGCAGACAATGGTTTAAAAGGAAAGCCTCCGCTAAATTGTTTTAGATAGGTAAATGTAACCAAGAGAAGATTCCAATCATCTTTAATCCCATATAGATCATCACAATAATAAAAATCCATTTTAATGATTTCGGATTAATTTTATGTGCAAGATGAGCTCCAAATTGCGCCATTGGAGTACTTGTTCCTGCCAGTAAAACCCATTGCAAAAGATTAATATATCCAATGGAATAAGGTGGTAAACCAGAGACGTTTAATCCATAAAACATGTAGGCTATTGCTCCCCCTAAACTTGTAAATATCATAATTGCTGTTGAAGTGCCAACCGCTTCGTGCATGTGATAATTTAAGAATATTACCATCAGCGGAACCATCAAAACCCCGCCACCTATTCCTATTAATCCTGTAACAAACCCGAAAATAATTCCCAGGAGAACATAAGTTACAGGATTTGCATGTGGTTCTCCTTGGACCCTTATGGGGTGGGCAGTTGCCATTCTTAGCGCACCTAAAAGAATTGCTAACCCAAAAATAACTTTGAGAATACTTCCACTCAGGATACTGGCCACATAAGCCCCTGCAAATGTGAATACCATACTTATCAAACCGAGAGTTGTTGCCTGTCTCCAAAGAACCACCTCTTTTTTATGATGCCTGAGAGAGCCGCTGATGGCTGTAGGAAAAACAACCAATAAATTTGTTCCGAAAGCAACCCTTATTGCAATACTTGGATCTATTCCCATTGCTGTTAAAATCCAAAACTGAACGGGAATCATTATAAAACAACCTCCCACGCCCAGTAAACCAGAAACTGTTCCAACCAGGGCCCCTGTAAGTAACAGCGCTATAATAAACATTGGTTCCATATTCAGTCACCACCAACTATCTTCAATATTTTCTCCACTTTCTTATTCGCAAGTTTATAGTAAACACTTTTTCCTTCTCTCCTTGATTCAACTATTCCCAAATTTTCCAATTTTGCCAAGTGGATTGAAACTGTTGATTGTGTTCTTTTCGTAAATGGAACAATTTCGCAAACACACTTTTCTCCACTCAGAAGAAACTCAACTATCTTTAATCTAGTGTCATCACATAATGCCTTGAATATTTTTAGTGCTTCTTTCATATTTATATATTAATAATTATCAATATATAAAGCGGTCCTGTCAAGAAAAAGTGCCGAAGGCACAGGGCGGGGGCTTATCATTTATTTTTTAGCGAGGGGGCAAATTGAATATAACGTTCCCAGCATAAAAGAAGTTTTTGCGAAGCAAAAATTTGGGTGAGCCCATAGGGCGAACCTTTTATGCTGTGATGGTCCTTATGGAAAGTTCCATCTGTAACGGAATAAGATAAAAGTAAGGATCAACAACAAGTTTTGTTATCAAACCTTCTTCATGGGGAACTTCCCAATACCTTCCTTGTGGATTCCATCTTCTTCCAGAAATCGTTCTCATCTTTTTTATTAATTCCCGATTGTAAGGAACATATATTATAACCTTGTCATCCTTTCCAAATTCAATTTTCAAGACGGTTCCCTCCCCCACCATTTTATATTTTACAGTTCCCTCAGGGGTCAGTATTTCAGAAAAACCTTCCATCATAGTTTTAACTCCTGTTGTGCCTGTCAGAGCTTAACATTATACATACAGGAGTGTGCAAAATTCCCGCACGCCGAAAACCACAAGAGATAATAACCGGTGATAAATAAATTCATCATTCCGGGATTAACAGAAGGGGTCTTGTAAGCGATCTGACATTAAAGCAGATCAAAGAACTGGATAATAGATAAGGAGATAGAGATCGGGTTGATCTGTGTCAAGCATAAGGACCACATCGGGTCAGCTCTGGAACTGGATGCGAATTACAGAAGGCTCACGATAATGGATTGGGGTTAAAGTCTGGACAATAAAGAGGGGTGTTGATGGTATAGCAGGTGACAGGCCGGACATACCGAGGGACACTGTATAACCTCCCCCCGGTGCCCTTCTTTTCTATCGCTTTATTTTATCCATTCGAACATAAATAATAAAATGTCAGATTTAGTAATAAAAAATTCTAAGCTCGTTTTACCCGAAAAAATTGTTGATGCGGGACTCGTTATTGAGGATGGAAGGATAAGGGAGATAACCAAGGATAAAAATCTTCCGGATGCCGAAAGGGTTATAGACGCACGCGGTAATTATGTCCTTCCAGGATTGATAGATGCGCATGTGCACTTCAGGGAGCCCGGGGCGAGTTCCAAGGAGGACTGGTTTACGGGGTCATCTGCCGCTGTTGCGGGGGGGGTTACAACCATTCTCGACATGCCAAATACACAGCCGCCAACAACGACGATTAAGCACCTGAATGAAAAGAGAGAAATCGCCAGATCAAAGGCAATAGTCGACTATGGATTCCATTTTGGTGCAACCGTAGACAATTCGGATGAACTCTCCAGACTGGGCAATGATATAGCCTCCGTTAAATTCTATATGAGCGCAACTACTGGAAGCCTGAAGGTGGATAACGATGCCCTGATCTTTGAGGAGTTCGGGATCCTGAAAGATAAAAAAATCCTGGCAACGGTACACGCAGAAAACCGCGACATGGTCGAGTACTGGTTCGATAGATTAAAGGAAAAAGAGGGGGTTGATGCACTGGACTATGCAAATTCGAGACCAAATATATGCGCCGCCGATGCTCTTAACCGTATGGTTTTTCTATCAAAGATGATCGGGAATTCTGTTCATTTCTGTCACGTATCCACAAGGGAGGAGATAGAGATATTGAGAAATTCCAGAGATAACAGGGTTACGGCAGAGGCGACACCACACCACCTCTTCCTGACGAAGAGGGATATAAAAGAGCTGGGAAATTACTCAAAGGTTAACCCTCCTCTGAGATCGAGAGGGGATCAACTGGAGTTATGGAACGCAATTCACTCCGGGGTCATAGATATCATAGCGACGGATCACGCACCTCATCTACCGGGGGAAAAGGAGAGGGATATACTAATAGCGAGTGCCGGAATGCCCGGGCTGGAGACGATGCTGCCCCTGCTATTGAATGAGGTAAATAAGGGCAATCTAACCCTGATTGAACTGTCCAGGTTAACTGCCACAAACCCCGCCAGGATATTCAGAATAGGGAACAAGGGAATGATTAAAGAGGGCTATGATGCGGATCTCGTCATCATTGATCTGAAAAAAGAGGACAGGGTAGATAACTCAAGATTGTTCACGAAGTGCGGCTGGAGCCCGTTCGATGGATGGAAATTAAAGGGCTGGCCAATAAAAACATTTGTCAGGGGCAATCTGGTATTCGATGAGGGCTCCATAGAGAGGATACGGGGAAAAGAGATAACATACTCAAAAAATGAGAGCTGAAGCAATTCTGATATTGATCCTGTGCTATTGCGCGGTTTTTGTTCGGGCCCAGGAGAATATATCCTCGATCTTCGGAGATGCCGAGATGGCCGAGCCTCCAAAGCTGCCCACAGAGGGGGTCAGGGCAGAACTAATTCTCGTAATCAGGGATATGGAACAGAATGTTATGGGAAATAGGCATGTCCTTCTGGAGCTGGAGAACCTCGAAACAGGCACAAGGGAAAATACGCTCAGATACAGCGACGAAAATGGCTGGATTTCATTAAACCTCGAACCCGGAGATTGGCAGTTAATAGCCAAGATCGATGATCTATCCACACCCGGAAAGGACTATATATCGAATGAATTCAGGATAGATCTAAGAAATTCAACAACAGGGGATCTATTTGTCTTCCCGGTTGGCAGCCTGAGGGGAAATGTCTACAATGAGATTGGAGAGAGGATAGTAAACGCAAGGGTCAGAGTAGATTGCGGCAGAGATCACGGGGATAGAGACACCGTCTCCGACGAATTCGGTCGCTTTTCTCTCGATTATGTCCCCGTGGGGATATGTGAGGTTCTGGCTTTATCCAATAACAAGGTAGGTTCCATCACAATAAATATAACTAAAGGCGAGCTAAAAACGATCGACATAACCCTCGCTCAGGAGGTGAAAAGCGGCCCCGACCTAAGAATTCTATTGATTGCATCTATCCCGGTCATTGTCGTCATCATTTTCTATCTCTCAAGGAAGAGAAAACCGGAACCGGGAATCGAAAAAACAACTAAAATAGAGATAACCGGGAGAATGCGAGACATAATCCGGACACTGACCGACAGAGAGAGGGACATTGTAGAGCTGTTGATCGAGAACAACGGGAAACTTACGCAGGCAGAAATACGACACTTTTTAAGAATTCCAAAAGCCACGATGTCCAGAGATATTCATTCCCTGAAACAGAAGAGGATCGTCGAAACAATTAAAATCGGCAGAAATAAGGAGATAATACTTACCAAATGGTTTCTCGGCACTGAGGAATAATCTCAGAGCTCTAAAATCCAGATGGAACCTTCTGGAACCTTTTCTGAGCAATCTATCCATCCCCCGTTTTTATATCGTTTCATTCAATTGATTAAAAATTCGAGGTGATTTAAATGAAAAATAATAAAATAAAGTCAGGGTCTCTGTTTACTCTCTGTATTGTATTTATTATGGCATCATCCGTAAGTGCCACCGATACGACCGTTGTGTGGTCGGAGAGCCATCACTTCTATGGTGATATCTATGAGGCAACCGCGACCTGTCCTTCGGGTTACCTAGTTACCGGGTGCGGGTCTGATACCATCAGATGGAATGGAACCACAGCTGAGAA
>QMZJ01000076.1 GCA_003663115.1 Candidatus Altarchaeales archaeon
ATTATGGGAGGAATTAATTTCAATGAAATTTAAGTGTCATCGAGTCCCCGTAGAGGACGAAGATGGCACCCGCATGTCAACTGGGCGTGACAGTTGATGCTAAATTCCGCGATAATCATCTTTCTTAATCTCTTTATTCTCTTTTCCGGGACCCCACATCCAGTCCTCCTGAAAACCCTTCATGTATTTTGAGTAGAAATCTTCAACCCCTTTTTTGGTAAAGGAGTACCTGTAGTTCTCGCAATATTCCATTATGAGTTTGTAGGCTTTGTTTATCTCTTTCATTCGTTCCTCGAATTCCTTTTTCTTTCTACCTTTATATCTATCCGGATGATACCTCTTTACCAATTCTCTATAAGCCTCCTTGATCTCCTTCAGGGTTGCGGTTTCCCCCAGATTAAGACTCTTTCTGGCCTTATCTATCTGCTCGAAATTATCAGATTCCATCCCTGTCTTTTTATCCATGGCATTTCAATTCCCCAAATTTTTGTTAAGCCAGTCCCTCACATGAGGTTCGGGTATAGCCCCCAAAAATTCCCCTACTATCCTGCCCTTCTTGAACATCTTTACGGATGGAATACTCATAATTCCATATCTCTGCGCTACAGATCTGTTCTGGTCCACATTAATCTTGGCTAAAATAAATTTCCCGTCGTACTCCTTAGCCAGTTTCTCTAAGGTCGGGGAGAGGAATAGACAGGGCTGACACCAGGGGGCCCAGAAATCTACTACTATTGGCGTTTCCTTGGATCTCTCTATCACCTCTTCCTGGAAATCCGAGTCATTAACATCTATTATTGTTTCTTTTTTTCCGAATATCCTCCTTCGCAACTCCTCTTCCTTCCTCTTTCTGATTTCCTCTAATTCCTTATCTTCCATTTTATTCTTTTGTTATAGCATTACCTCCTTTTTCTGAATGCATGTTGCTCACACGCATTTTTATCTGTAGCCATCTGGAGCATGTTATCCTTCCACATCCGGATTGCATCCCTTACCGTTCCTTTTGCCCCGATATATACTTCTATCCCAAATTCCTCAAACATACCTACTGCCCTGCGTCCCAGATTAGAACAGAGCACTATATTCACACCTTTTTTCTGCATTAGCTCTGGGGGATACCCACTGCCACCCATATGATGGCTAGTATTTGGAATCACCTCTACCTTTTCTGTTTCTAAATCCACTATGGTAAAGGTTGGAGCATATCCAAAATGCTCTCCAATTTGTTCATCTAAACCCTTATTGCCAAGAGTTGGAATACATGCTCTCATTTTATCTCTTAATTATTTCTGACCAGATCTTTTTAACTCGCTCACTCGTCTGAGAGGATGAAAATTCTATTGCCGTCTTCAATTCGATCATTGCCCTTGTAATGCTTGAATCGTAGGGAATCTTTCCGAGTAGATGTATTCCATTTTCATTACAGAAAGTTTCAATCTCATTCGTCTTCTCTTCGTTGATATCAAATTTATTAATGCATACCGATGTTTTTATTTTAAAGTGTTCTGCTACACCGAGAATCCTCTCGAGGTCGTGGATCCCCGAAACAGTTGGCTCGGTGACTATCAGTGCTAAATCCACCCCGGAGAGTGATGCGATTACGGGACACCCGATTCCCGGAGAGCCATCGATGAGGATCAATTCCCTTTTCTCCCTCTCTGCCAGTTCCTTAGCTTTTCTCTTTACCTCGGTAACGAGCTTACCCGAGGCCTCTTCTCCAATTTTCAGCTGAGCGTGAACGAAGGGTCCGAATCTCGTTCTCGATATATAGATCCTTCCAGCCTCTCTATCGATCATCTCTATAGCATCCGTGGGACATATAAAGGCGCAGGCCCCACAGCCCTCACACCTAAGGTCAATTATGTTGAAACCCTCATCGATCGCATTGAATCTGCAAACATCTCTACACCTCCCGCATTCTACGCATCTGGATTCATCCTTCACCGGAGCTTTAAGGGCATAGAACGGAATCTCTCTTTGAATTCTTGGCTGTAAAATTATATGCAAATCTGGGGCATCAACGTCACAGTCTGCTATCACCGCATTTTCTGCCAGTGAAGCAAAACCAGCAACCAGTGTTGTTTTCCCCGTACCACCTTTACCGCTGATGACTAAGACCTGTTTCATTTTTCAGTTTCTACTCTTTCTATCTTCCTGAAAACATTCCCGAACCTTTTCCTCCACTCCGGCATTTCCTTAATGAATGGAATTCCCTTAGAGTAGAGTTCTGCAATCTTCCTGTCGTAGGGAATTTTTAGCAGGATTGGAATTCCTTTTTCATTACAGAAATTCTCAGTATCCCGGTTTCCCATTCCATCCCTATTTATGACGACCCCGAATTTCACATTCAGCTCTTTACATAACTCTACTGCGAGCCTCAGATCGTGAAGTCCAAATGGGGTGGGTTCTGTGACAAGTAAACAGTAATCGACCCCGGAGATCGCCTCGATTACGGGGCATGCAGTACCGGGGGGAACATCCAGGATTACGGTTTTTTCTCTATTCACCTTTTTCTTTAGCCTCTTGATCAGGGGTGTTGACATGGCCTCTCCGATATTCAGTACGCCTCGAAGAAATTCTATCTCACCTTCAGCTTTTTCGATTATTCCAATAGTTCTATCCTTTTCGGTTATCGCTCCTCGAGGGCATGCCATCTGGCAGAGTCCGCAGCCGTGGCAGAGCTCCTTGAAAACCATCACCTTATCGGGCAAAACTGCAAGTGCGTTGTATTGACAAAGCTCTGAGCATTTCCCGCAGTGGGTACATCTCTCTTCGTCTATGACCGGAATTTGAATGGATACATCCTCCACCTTCTCGAGCTCGAGCTTCAGGAAGAGATTGGAATTTGGCTCCTCAACGTCACAGTCGATAAGTTGAACATTATCCAGGGATAATGTCAGATTCACAGCTACAGTAGTCTTTCCCGTACCTCCCTTTCCGCTGGCGATCGCTATAATCATCTCCCTTTCCACCCGGATATCCTGTCCACAATCCCATTAAATGCTTTTCCGGCCTCTGAATCATGATGGTTCAGGATGAATGGCCTTCCATTATCGCTATCCTTCACAATTACGGGATCAATTGGTATTCTACCCAGGAAAGGAACCCCAAGTTCTTTTGCTGCCCTCTCTCCCCCACCCATCTTAAACAGATTGATCTCTTTACCGCAGTAGGGGCATCTAAATCCAGACATATTTTCGATTACCCCCATAACGGGGACATTCAACCTCTTCGAGAAATTCACTGCCCTTCTTGAGTCCATCAGGGCAACATCCTGAGGTGTTGTTACGATGATCGACCCCGTTATATCCGGAATTAACTGTGCAATACTTAATGGCTCATCACCGGTCCCTGGAGGGAGATCAGCAATCAAATAATCCAGATTACCCCATACAACATCGGATAGAAATTGTTGCAGTGCTCCCATCTTTAAGGGGCCCCTCCATATCACCGGCGAATCCTCTTCCAGAAAGAATGCCAGAGAGATTACCTCGAGCGCCCTCCCCCTCCCAATGGGTATTTTAGCCGGAAGTATCCCCTCTGGTGTAGTATTCGGTTTGAAATTCTCTATCTTGAGCATCTTGGGGACATTTGGCCCGTGAATGTCTGCATCCAGTATCCCTGTATTGAAACCCTTCATCTGAAGTGCAAAAGCGAGGTTTACAGCTACGGTAGTTTTCCCTACGCCACCCTTCCCGCTCATGACCATTATCTTGTTCTCTATCTTCCCGATCCTCTTCTTAATTAATTCCTTCCGTTCCTCCAGAGTTAGTTCTTTGTTTACCATCTATACCCCTTTGTGCCCTTGTCACCTTGTTGCCGCGATACATTCTCATTTAGGTTCCGAATCGAATTTCCCATTTCTCCTCAGTGAGACCATCTGCCTCTTCCACGGCCCATACCTCTGCCGCCGCCATGACCCCTGCCAAAACCTCGACCACGATATGGTCTACTATACACGGACCTTTGCTGGATTGCCGACACAGGGGCTGAGACTGGTGGAATTCCCGTTAAGCAGAAACCCCTCCCTCTACCGGTGAGGGGCCCTAAACCTCGAGGCCCTGTTCCATCAAAACCTGGCATTTTTACACCTCCATTATTTTTTTAATTCATCAATTCTCTTCTTTATCTCATTTAATTGCTCCTCTAATTGCTCTACCCGGGTCTTCAACATCTGCAGTTCCTGTTCCTTCGTTTGTGGAGGTAGTGTAGTTGATGAAGCCTGAGCAGGTGTACTCCACATACCTCTGCCTCTTCCACGGCCCATACCTCTGCCGCCGCCACGGCCCATACCCATTCCTCCAAATCTCGGGGCGGTGGATTGAGTGATCTCGGGTAATTCGCCATTTACATGCTTCATTACCACCTCCTTCACATTCCCCTGTGCTGAAACTACACTTATCCCGGCCTGATTCAGAATCGGATACGCATTCGGTCCATAATTACCCGCAATCACCACATTGGCCCCCTTATTTGTGACCAGCTGTGCAGCCTGAATCCCTGCACCACCCATCGCTCCGGCGAACTCATTCGGGATTACCTCTACATTTTTGATCTCTTTATCTTCCATATCTACGAAGGTGAAGGTGGGACATCTCCCGAATACCGGGAAGACCTGATCCTCTAAACCCCCCTGGTTTGTTGCTATGCAAATTCTCATTTTTATGTGCACCTCCAAATTTACTTTTAAGCCCACCTGGGGCCTCTTCCAGCTCCACCTCTTCCCCTGCCCTCGGCAGAGGGACCTCTACCTCTTCCGGCTCTTGGTCCAGAATTTACTCTATGGACATTACCCCCACATTTGGGGCATTTCATCTGTCTTCCCATCCCACCGGTTCCATAGGGCACCTCAAATTCATTTCCGCAGTCGTAACATCTAAATTTTCTTGTTGCCATTTAACTCACCTTCTTTTAATTTAATAAAATCGCTGACCTTTATCTCTATCGCCTTTCCGTGGAGAAGCGCATCTATAATCTTTTTTCTTCCCGATTTTAATTCTCTTGCCAGGGTTCTTCGAGAGATTTTCATTTCAGCGGCTGCTTTCTCCTGATCCAGTCCCTCGAAATCCACCAGTCTAATGGCCTCCAATTCCTCCACATTTATAT
The DNA here is from genome assembly GCA_003663115.1 of Candidatus Altarchaeales archaeon. Classification (GTDB taxonomy): domain Archaea; phylum Altiarchaeota; class Altiarchaeia; order IMC4; family QMZM01; genus QMZJ01. The sequence continues at coordinate 5,107 of QMZJ01000076.1, forward strand.
GAACTACCTCAAGGTCCATCAGGGGGATACCCCTCGGCTTGAAATAGTCCACAGTAGGGACACTCCTTACCATCCGCAGGCATCTGGGTCTTCCGCGTTTAACCACAGATAATATATAGAATCAGAGTATATAAATGCCCATATGGGCAAATCTAAACTAATGGTTTAAGCTCTTCTGAGGTTAGTCCCAACTTGTACTTTGAGCCCTGTCTTGTCCCCCTTATCATTAACAACTTTTCTACCCTTGGCCCAACCAGGAAGCGATGAGTATTCCATTCTGGAACTATCTTTCCATCCAGGCCACAATCCTTAGAAATCCTCTGGATTAATACATATGGGGATAAATGCTCGAGAAAATTCACTATTATGGATGCATATTCTGACATGCTCACTGGTCTGTATTTCCCATTTTTATATTCCTCAGCAAGTCGGGTACCCTTCATTACTAAACAGGGATAAAGCTTTAAAGCATCTATTCCTAAAGTGGAAACAACCCTCGCTGTCTCTATCATCTCTGTGGGTGTTTCATATGGAAGGCCCATGATAAGGAACATCAAAACCAGAATTCCTCTTTTATGTGCTTCTTCTACCACTCGCATTGCTTCTGCAAAACCATGGCGTCTATTTATCCTTTCTTCAGTATGATAATGCACAGATTGCTGACCAATCTCTAACCATATCTCATAGCCTTTTTTAACATATCCTCCTAAGAGATCTAAGACCTCGTCTGGTAAACAGTCCGGTCTTGTTCCTATAGAGAGCCCAATTACGTCTGGATGATCCAATGCTTTGTCAAATATCTCCATTAATTCATATACTGGAAGATATGTATTTGTGCCGAATGCTATATAAACCAGTGCTTTGTCCCCAGCACCCTTCTTTTTATAATAATCCACCTGATCTGCGACCTGTTCTTTAATTCCTATCTCAATTACCCTTCTAAATGAATCGTATGTGAATTGTCTTGCAAGGTTAGGGCAGTATATGCAACCTTCAGAACTGAGACGACCATCCCAGTTGGGACATGTAAAGCCAGCATTCATAGGAACCTTAAAGATGTTGCAGCCATGGGTCTTCCTGGCATAAACTCCATATTTCGCATACAGATACCCCTCCTTATACATTTGGTCTA
>QMZJ01000077.1 GCA_003663115.1 Candidatus Altarchaeales archaeon
AACGGATGATGAGTTCGGGGAAAAGCTGGAGAGATTGATGGAAGACAAAAATCTAAGAGATAAACTGGCAAAAAACGCCCATGAAATGTCCAGGGAGCACTCCTTAAAGAAGACAGGTCAAAGATTGAAGGAGATCTATGAGAATCTGCTCAATAAAAAGTAATATCAACCAACCTTCTTCTCCAATTCTGCGACCCTGTATTCTAAGTCGGTAAATTTCCAGCTGCTGACCCTGCTCTTTTTCCTTTCCAGCTCTCGAACCCTCGCGTCGAGCTCGTTCCATTTACCGCTGTCTATTCTATCTTCAATCTGCGTCAACTCTGCTCTGGCTACCAGCAATGCACTGCATATCATCAACAAGCAGGCTAATATCAGCTGTATCGGATAGCTTATTTCAGTTTTATGGGTGAGAACATTAATGAGTGAGAATATACACAATATGAAGCCCATGAAAAAAAGACACATCGCCAGAATTAAAACTCTGGATTTCATTCCTCTCCCCTCTTATATTTTTCCAGCTTGTCCATCACACGCTGGAAAAGGCTGTCCAGCTCACGATCAAATTCCTCCTCAGTAACGTAGTTTTTTTGTTCCATCCTCACGAGTCGGGATATCGCATCATCTATCTCCACTACCCTGTTCTCCAGGGTCTTTTCCAATCTCTCCACCCTGGGTATGACGGATTTGATCTCGCTCATCTCCCTGTCGAATTCTTCTCTTCTTTTCTTGAACTCATCCTTGAGCTTAACTATGGATCTCAATCTGGACTCTATATCCTCCTTCTTTACAAAATCCTGCGATTCTATCATGAAGTGGTTGGCTTTTTTCATAACCTCATCGAATCTCTTCTCCAGTGACTTGAATTCATCCGATAATTCTAAGAATCTATCATATCTTTTCTGTACCTGGACGAAGATGTCCTCTACTTTCTCTGAATCTCTACTAACAACTGCCTGAATCCTCTTCATATTTTTTAGATCCCTTCTGACCTCGTTACTCAGCTTTATAACGGCCTCGGTACCCCTGAAGGCAGATATACTTGACTTAATCTCTTTTATCTCCTCCTTCAAGGTGTCCAGAAATTTCTTAAAGGTCTCCTGTCTGGACTCCAGTTTCATTACCTTGATGTCCTCCTTCTTCACCTCCGCCATCAATTTTTGCGGTTGAACAGCATTCACCAGATCTATGGCTTTTCTGGTTTCCATTTCTAAGGAGCTGAGATCCCTCTCCAGGGCAAGACTTCTCTGTCTCACATCGCCTATTCCCTCGCTCAATCTCTGAAATCTCTCGTCGTTCATCCTCATCATCTCCCTCAATGTTTTTACCTGCGCCCAGAGTTTTTGGATCTCCATCCCCATCCTGCTGGGCTGTTCTATAGAGGGAGCAGTTTCCTCTATCTCCTCCGCTTCTTCTTCCCCCTTCAAGATGAGCTCATCGATCTCTTTTTGCTCATTCTGTTTATTGCCCAGGATTTTCGGCAGTTTCATCTCATCTCAACTCCGGATATACCAGTAGTCCTTTTTTTGAAATATTCACAGATCGCATCCCGGTGGTATGGTCGGTCCCTCTCATCTTTAAAACCTCTAGATACTTCTTACGGGAGCCCTCCATCTCTCTATAGGAAAGGACGATTATACCATCCGATAGATACGCTTCGCTCAGTTTTGGCAGATCAGAATAAGATGCCTCGCATATTAGTATCGTCACACAACCGTAACCTTTTAAGGAAGAAAGAAGGTCATACATCAATTCTCGGTATTCCCCGGTATCCTCCAACCTGGACCTGATGGGGTTGATAGAATCTATCACTATCCTCTTTGGTTGAAATCTCTCAATATTCCCCAGCAATTTAGCCAGTATCTTCTCTCCATCCTTTATTCTACCAATATCCAGAAATTGTACCACCTCGGATTCTATCAGTTTTTGAGAATAAAAATCGTACTGAGAGAGAAACTTTTGGATAACCCACCCGGGCTCGGAAACGGCAGTAATGTACAACCCAATTTCTTTTTGTCTGGCACCATGGAAAAGGCTCTGGACAGCCAGAGTGGTTTTCCCAGTTCCCGGTTCCCCACTCAATAAAATAGTTGATGGTATGGGAAATCCCCCCTCCAGCATCTCGTCCAAACCGGGAATTCCCGACCCTAATCTCTCTATGGGAATCATTTTAAGCAATTTCCCCCTTATTTTCCATTCACCATTAATCTTTATTTTTTGGATTAATATATCTGTTATGTTTATTTTGAAATCTCCTCCTCCAGCCTCTTCCATTCATCCTCCCAATCACCGGGTTTTTGAATTTCACCGCTCATGGGCTTTTTAATATCCAGTTTCTCGATGTCCCTCTCCAGATCTTCCAGGTACATATCCACTATCTCGAAAGAACCCTTCTTTAGGTTTTCCAGGGCGAGATCCAGCTCCAGCTCCAGATCGAAGACATCTATCCCCCTTGCCTTGGCCCTCTTCACCTTCAGCCCGAGGGCTTCGATCTTCAGGTCGTACTTCTCATAGAGTTTCAACTCCTTATCACTTAATCTCCTCGGGTTGTGTAATAATGGTCTAAAGGTTACAAAATATGGATTTCCCCTGTTATATTGCGAATTCTGAATCATTCCCGTGCCAACACGAGCTTTTACAACGGATTTCATTATATCCTCCCCATATTTCATCTTGATCTCTGACAGATCTCCCTCATAGCGGGTTCTCATCTGTATCTCGGTACCCACATTCGCCTTGATGTCTTTTGGATAATCGGTTAAAACCTGAGATATTAATACCAAACCTATACCCCATTTTCTGAACTCCCTTACTCCCCTCTCGAGCTGGATGAGGCCCCTGCCGGTTCCCCCAAACTTCGGCAATAGTCTGTGAACCTCATCGAAGACTATCAGCGTTTTTAGTTGAGTTGCTTCTTCCATCCTGCTCTTGAAGACATCCAATATGGCCTGAATTATCACATCCTCTATATCCTCCGGATTCAGGTGATTCATACAGAATATGGTTATCTCTCCAGATTTCATGTGCTCGGCGATATTCAATTCCCAGGGACGCTTCACTATCTTTATCCTCCCATCGAATCTCTGAGCCTCTTTTTTCTTCATTCCGAATTTGGGATAGAGCCGGAACATGCCCTTCTCTTTATTGGGTCTCAAAAAACCCGTCCACTGAGCTGTTGGATCGAAAACCAGAACCGAGACATTCTTTTTCAATGCCTCCTCCACTATGTCCTGAGCAGCCACAGTCTTCCCTCCCCCGGTGGAACCCGCAATTAGTACATGCTCTGTCAGCCTGTCCAGCTCCAGAAATGCCCTGATTCCAGATTCCGCGATTCTGCCGATGAATGCGGATCTCTTTCCGTGGCGGGGCAAACTCATAAAGTCTATACCTGCAAGATATCTCCTCTCTTTTGCCCGCTTTCTTTTGTATAGAACATATCCCAAATAACAGCAGGCAAGGATAAGGAATACCACGGATAATACCCAGATTGGTATGCCGGCAAATTTTGATTCAAATATGCTCACACTGACATTAATTTCCTGTATATCCTCAACCTCTTCTGTCCTGTTAGCAGATCCTTCATACGTAAGAGCACCTCTAATAAGGTATTTACCGCCTTCAATTCTCGGTATATCCAGATTCTCCGTAAGTGTAACGGTCCTGTCTATAAATGGGAACGTCTTGCTCTCGTTCAGAACCTCCTTTGTAAGGGGATCCAACAATTGCAGAGTAAGTATCGAATTTCTCTCAATACCATGCGGATTATCTATGGTAACCTGGACGGGTAGTTTTTTACCAGGAGATATACTATCGGTCAATGGTTTAATTTTTATATCAAACAGAGTCTGCTGTGGAGGCAAGACCCTTACATTGGCAGGTATCTGTGTTGATTTACCATCTAATTTAAGTGATAAAACTCCGGAATAGACCCCAGAAGCAGCATCTACAGGCACATGGAAGGTGATGTTTAGATTGGTCCTCTCTCCCGACTCCAGAACAACAACGGGATTTTTAATTTCTATGAACTTCTTTACCCTGCCCGTAATATTGGCCCTGAGGGTTGCAGTATCACCTAAGGTGTTAACAACATCTATAAAGCTCTCTATGCCTTCCCCGGGATAGAGATCGGCGGAGATTACCTGCATCCCCGATATGGGGCCCACTACCCCACCCCGAGTAGTTCTGTTCTCTGTTATTTCTACATTACCTACTATGTCGGCACCCACAACTATAAAGCTAAAAATTATAGATACAAATACAAACAAAAATATAAAAGATAATCTATCTTTCATACCACTTCCTCTCCTTCTCCTCTTTTTTTGTTATGATATGGTATATAAATAATATTAACGTGATCGACACCAAGAACAATAGCGGTATAAGACCTATCAGGATATATCTGCCTCCCCTATCCTTAATCACCATGCCGGTAATAGCTGGCCTTTCCCCGGTCCCTGTCTGGGCTTTTAATGTGACTCTATTCACCTCTACCTGTGGATGTAGATTGTCCTCTATAACCACTATTCTGGCAATTATCTCCCTCCCGTAGCTTATCCACACCTCTTCTGGATCTACCTCAAACTCTCTAACAAGGGAATAATTACCTCTCTTGAGGGACGGTCTGATCCTTATTTCTATGGGAATTGTATCGTTCGCACGACCTATAGTTTCAGCTATCAATGGCCTGCACTGTGGCTCCACCTTTCCACCTCCCCCCTGATCCATACACACATTCCTATCGTTCACGAACCAGAATTTCCACCTCAATGGCAGATATTCTCCAGCTGAGTAACCTTCCTTTACTGGAACTGTAATATTGTATTGAATGACGATACTCGACTTCCGAGATAATTTATATGAAGCGATCCTCTCGTCTCGAATAACAGAAGGGTCGGTCCTCTTGAACCTCTCCCATATCCTCTCCACTATAGTTTTTATCTCGTCTGTTTTATTCTCAACCGAGGTCAGGGTTTCTCTGATATCTTCCATTCCAGGAACCCTAACTCCCCCAACTGTTGGACATTCTCCACAATCCGCGGGACAGTTCTCACAGCTCTCTGAGGCTTCACAGACTCCATTTCCACATACTGCACCCATCGGACAGCTTCCACAATCCGCGGGACAGTTCTCACAGCTCTCTGAGGCTTCACATATAGAATTACCACAAATTGCACTCCATACAACGTGAAAGCCAGAGACAGCATGTGTATTAACTCCCGAAGGGTCTGCCTCGACATGGATTCCATAACTCCCAAGATCGGCATTCAATGGAATATGGTAGTTATAGTAATAGAAGCCTGTATGCACCCTTATCATTTGCGTATCCTGTAGGTCATACACAAGGATCGAGCCGTTCCAGTGGGTGATTGTGACATTACAATAAGAGGGATCCACAGGATTTCCATTCTGATCGGTTAATGTTGCAAATATTGTCACTACTGAGCCTCTTGTATAATCCTCCTCAACCCCACCGATTACTATGGATGGGGCGCCACCCTCTCTTAGAGTGATATTGAATCTTATTTCTGTTGAAATCGGATCCTTATTACCGGCAGTATCCCTGCATTTTATATGGTATGTATTCAAGCCAGTTTTTCCAGTTACTGATGCAAGAAATCTTGTCGCATTAAATCTCACCATCTGATGGCTCATTTCATCATAATGTGTTTCATTATCTCCCTCATCATCACTTATATATCTGCATTCCTCAGTATCATCTGGCACATTTATATCCAGTGTAACATTTTTACTATCATACACATTATGATTATTCACAACGATACCATCCTCAACTGGCGATGTTTCATCGTATATAAACAATATATATCTGAATTCAGAATTTTGTGCCCTGTCTTCTATACGCACCGTTATATTATTGCTTCCTTCAAGAATATTATTTTCGATATACGAACAATCATAACCTCCCAATCCATTATCTATGCAGAAACTTGTATTAAATGATGTCGATGAATTACCATTAATAGATATATTAATCCGTGATACATTAACTCCAGATGTGAAGTCTGATGTTGAAAATTGTACTGCCTTGTTGTTTACTCGAGAACCATTTTCTGGATTAATGGATAAAAAGGTTGGCTTCACAGTATCCAAAACAAAAGAGATCACAAGAGAATATTCCATGGTATTTGTTCCATTGATATCATCGGCACACCTCACATAATATTGATTTAGACCCTCATGGGCATTGCTCGGA
>QMZJ01000078.1 GCA_003663115.1 Candidatus Altarchaeales archaeon
ACGATATCCTTTTTACCTAACTCCCTGCTCGGGACGTTCATCGCAAAGGTTAATGCATCCCTGAAATTCTCGTTGATGCCGAGAATCTTAAGAACGTCCGGGGCCTTCCCCCGCTTTATATGATCTATTACTATGCCATTTTTTATCGTCTTGATCTTAAGAACCTTGTCCTCCTTTTCCATTATCGGCTTTTCCATCGTCGGATCACCAGAATTTTATACCGCATACCAAGCAGAGTAGAGCCATTCTAACCGGAATCCCATTCTTTGCCTGTTCAAAGTATCTGGCGTGCTTTGTTGCATCGATATCCGGGCTGATCTCCGAAACCCTTGGCAGGGGGTGCATGATTATAGCATTCTCTCTTATTCCCTCGAGGGAATTCAGATTCAGGACAAATGCGCCCTTGACCCTCTCGTATTCCTGTGGATCTGGAAACCTCTCCTTCTGGATTCTCGTTACATAGATGACGTCCGAGTTTTTCAGGTTAAGCTTCGTCGTTTCCTTAACCTCTATTCCCCTATCGGATAAATTCTTTACTATCTGCCTCGGAGCGCGCAGCTCCCGAGGGGATATGAACCTTATCCTTACGTCATAGTTTCCCAGAGCACTGGTTAATGAATGGACAGTTCTCCCGTATTTTAGATCCCCAACTATGCAGATATCCAGACCATCTATGCTCTTAAATTCTTTTTTTATCGTATATAGGTCCAGTAGTGTCTGGGTCGGGTGTTGATTTGCACCATCACCGCCATTTATGATGGGAACATCACTGTACTCGGATGCGAGTCTCGCCGAGCCTTCGATCGGGTGTCTTATTACGATGACATCCGCATAACCGGAAACAATTCTGACCGTATCGGCTATTGTCTCTCCCTTCGCCTCAGAGCTTATCCCGGGATGATCAAAGCCAATTGTTATACCACCAAGGCGCTTCATTGCGGCCTCGAAAGACATCCTCGTCCGGGTCGATGGTTCAAAGAAAAGGTTTGCCAGAATTTTGCCATTCATCAGAGAAGAGGTACTACTGGAAACCAGCTTCTTTTCCAGTATACCCGATTTTTCGAGGACAAAATCTATCTCATCTCTCGAGAAATCGTTAATCGAGATAATGTGTTTTTTTGTCCACCTCATTCCTTTCATTATAAATGTAGAATCTACCAATAAATATAGGAATATGAAGACTGTACTTGCCTATTCCGGGGGTTTGGATACATCCATATGCATTAAGTGGTTGCAGGAAAACTATAACACGGATGTCATAACCCTTACCCTTGAACTCGGGCAGCAGATTGACCTGAAGAAAATTGAGGAAAAGGCGAAGAAACTCGGCGCGAGTAAAACCTACAGCATTGATGTTAGAGATGAATTTGTAGATAACTATATAATCCCGGCGATAAAGGCTAATGCGATGTATGAAGGGAAGTATCCGGTTTCAACGGCAATCTCCCGCCCGTTGATAGGAAAATGGCTGGTTGAAATTGCAGAGAGGGAAAAAGCGGATGCTGTTGCCCATGGAGCTACTGGAAAGGGCAATGATCAGGTAAGATTCGAATTGGCAGTGAGAGCACTGAACCCTAAACTCAGGATAATTGCCCCGGCCCGCGAATGGGATCTAAATAGGGATAGAGCAATTGGATATGCAGAAGAGCATGAGATCCCAATCGGATCAAGGTCTCGGTATAGCATCGATGAGAATTTATGGGGTAGGAGTATAGAGGCCGGGCCCTTAGAGGACCCGATGAAAAAGCCAGAGGAGGAGGTATTTGTATGGACGAGCGCTCCAGAAAAGGCACCAGATAGACCAGAAAAAATTGAGATAGAATTCGAGAAAGGGATCCCGGTGGGGTTGAATGGAGAGGAGATTGACAGGGTAGGATTGATTCAGAAACTGAATGAAATGGGGGGAAAGCACGGAATTGGTAGGATCGATATGATCGAAGACAGATTGATAGGCATAAAATCCAGGGAGGTCTATGAGTGTCCAGCAGCGGTCATCCTCCTGGAGGCCCATAAGGAACTGGAGAGATTGGTACTTACGAGAGAAGAAAACCTATTTAAGGAGAGCATTGATAGAAAATGGACTCAGCTTGTATATTTTGGACAGTGGTACGAGCCATTGAAAAAAGACCTCGATGCATTTATCGATAGAACCCAGAGAATGGTTACTGGAAGAGTTGCAATGGAGCTCTACAAGGGAAATGCAAGGGTTGTGGGTAGAGGCTCACCGAACTCCCTCTATGATCTCGGACTTGCCACATATGATAAAAAAGATAGATTCGATCATAAACTGGCCGAGGGCTTCATAAGGCTCTGGGGGCTACCATCTGAGATAGCGGGAAGACGGAGAAGAAGGAATTGGAAAAGAACTTAAATACTAGACTCTACAATTCTTATCATAACCCAAAAGATGGACGATTCTACGGAAGTGCCAAGATATATGAGGGGCAAGGTAAAGCATGTATTATTCCCAGCACTACTTGCCGGTTTCACGATATTTGCGATGGCTACCATCTGGAGCATATCGGAGTATGGAATAATCTTCGCATCCTTTGGCTCATCGGCTTTCATAGTTTTTGTGACACCGAAATCCGAGCAGGCTTCCGTGTCGAATATCCTTGGAGCGTATCCCTTAGCTGGATTCTTTGGTTATTCCTCGATAGAATACCTCCTTCCCCACCTAACCTACAGTAATACCCTGAACTATGCGATTGCGGGTGGCTTTGCCGTGGGAATTACGATACTGGCAATGCTCCTGACGGGATTCAAACACGCCCCCGCCGGTGGTGCCGCTCTGGCTTTCGTTCTAAAGCCCACCGATGTCGGTGCGGTATTTTTTCTGATCGGTGGGGGTCTAACACTATTGGTTTTAGCGAAGATCTCCACATTCGTGATAAAAGAGGGTTATGTATTGAGGGATGCGATAGTGCATACATTCAGACCCGTTAAAAAGAAGTAATCTGTTGAAGGTTCACTTCGATTTCTGCGGGGTCAGAAACCTCGACTACGCTCTTCCAGAGGATTTTTATGTTAGAACGACCAGAATGTTAATGTAACATGATTGCCATAATAGGTGGAACCAGTTTGTTGAATCTGAATTTTCTGGAGGGTTTGGGGGAGAGGGTAATTAATAATGCCTATGGAAGTGTGTATATCTTAAAAAACGAGAACGTTGCTTTCCTTCCCAGACATGGTCGAGACAGGAAGATCCCACCCCACAGAATAAATTACAGGGCCAATATTATGGCATTGAGAGACCTCGGGGTTGAAAAAATAATCGGGGTCGGTTGTTCAGGCAGCCTGAAGAAGGAGATAACACCGGGAAGCATTCTAATACCACACGACTACCTGAATCTCGGAGAGATAGAGAGCTACTATGATTTGGAGATAAAACACATAACCCCTGGATTGGATGAATTTCTCCGGGAGATAATAATAGAATCGGCAAAAAGATCTGGTATAAAGGTAATTGAAAAAGGGATCTACGCACAGACAAGAGGCCCGAGACTGGAGACAAAAGCGGAGGTATCCTTCCTGAAGGATTATGCGGATATAGTGGGTATGACGATGGCTTCGGAGGCAACCCTGTCCAAGGAGCTGGGAATACCATATGCGTGCATCAGCACCGTAGACAACTACGCCCACGGGATAATGGATGAGGTCCTGGATTTTGAGAAGATAGTGAAGAACGCATCGAGGAACAGGAAGGATCTGGAGAAATTGCTCATGGCGGTTATTGAAGAGTTAAAATGAGCATCCTGATTAAAGACGTTTTATTGAATGGGAAGGAGACGAGCATCTATATAGAGGGAAACAGGATCTCTGAGATCGGGGCAAAGGTTGAGGCCGATTTTGTGATAGATGGAACTGATAAAGCGATATTTCCCGGTTTGGTAAATACCCATACTCATTCGGCAATGACCCTTTTGAGGAGCTACGCAGACGACTTAAGGCTCCAAGAATGGCTGGAGGGGAATATATGGCCCCTTGAGGCCAAATTAACCGAGGATGATGTCTACTGGGGTTCTAAATTGGCGTGTTTGGAGATGATAAAGACGGGAACTACCTGTTTCAACGACATGTACTGGTTCATGAAGGGCACGGCAAGAGCAGTGGAAGAGATGGGTCTCAGGGCGGTTCTAGCCGAAGCATTTATCGATCTCTTTAAAGAGGAGATGGCCGAGGAGATGAAAAAGAAGACCAGGGATTTTGTAAGCCATGTAAGGGGGATGAATAATGAGAGGATCACCCCAGCTTTGGGGCCGCACGCCATCTATACGGTATCCAGAGAGAGCCTTGAATGGATAAGGGAATTTTCAGACAGGGAAAAGCTTCAGATCCACTTCCATCTGGCGGAGACGGAAAGGGAGAACGAAGACTGCAAAAGGATGTATGGGAAAGGACCCGTGGAATTTTTGGAGAATATCGGTTTCTTGAGCCACAGACTGATTGCTGCTCATTCGATATGGCTGAAAGAAAAGGAGATTAAAACCCTTAGAGAGAATGGAGTAAAGATATCACACAACCCAACATCCAACCTAAAACTTGCTTCGGGTGTTATGCCCTACCCCCTGATGAGAAATTCGGGCATTAGCGTCTCTCTCGGAACCGACGGCTGTGCTTCCAATAACAACCTGGATATGTTCGAGGAGATGAAGATTGCGGCAATAACACAGAAGGGCTTTGCAAAGGACCCGACGGTGATGCCGGCCACGGAGGTGCTGAAGATCGCAACGATTAACGGAGGGAAGGCTCTCGGGCTCAATATAGGCGAAATCAAAGAGGGGTATCTTGCCGATATAATCCTCATAGATCTAAAGAGACCGGAATTAACACCCAGACACGATCTCATCTCGAATCTCGTCTATTCAGCTAATGGCTCCTGTGTCGATACGACAATTTGCAATGGAGAGATCCTGATGCAGAATAGGAGGGTAAATGGTGAGGAAAGCATACTAAGAAAAGCGCAATCCGTCGCGGAGGATCTGATCAATAGATGAGTAATTTTATTTAATTCTTTTATCTAAATTCTTTTTTTATTATCATCTAATTATATATCCAATCGGGTATAAAATGGTAGATACACAAGAATTAATTGAGGCCCTTCACTACATCAAAAAATTTAAGGACCAGGTGTTTATAATAAAATTTGGTGGGGAGATATTGTCGGATGAGAAGATTCTGGAAACAATTGCCTTAGACCTGGTTTTATTACACGACGTTGGCATACATCAGATAGTTATGCATGGTGCTGGCAACTTGATCTCCTCTGAGATGAAAAGGCTGGGGTTAGAGCCGAAATTTATCAGAGGGGAGAGGGTAACCGACAGAGAGACCCTAAGCCTCGTGACGGGGTGCTTACATTACGTGAACAATAAAATAGTCGGGAAGATAAACAAAAACGCTGCAATAGCCGTTGGATTAGCCGGTGGTCTATTTGAGGCAAGAAGAAAACGGGAGGAATTAGGGTATGTGGGGGATATAACTGCTGTCAATTCCGGGATTATACTGGAGCTGATCGAGAAAGGTCATTTACCGGTGGTAATGCCGATTGGTATAGATAAAAATGGCAATTCCCTGAATATTAATGCCGACGTAGCTGCCGGGGAGCTCGCAAGGGAGCTGAACGCGATGAAAATGATAATCCTGACCCATGTGGAGGGCGTATTGGATGAGAATGGAAAGCTAATAAGTAAATTGAATATTGCAGAGGCCAAGAATTTATTAAAAAGAAAGGTAGTAACGGGAGGCATGATACCCAAGCTGGAATCGGGTATCAGAGCGATATCAAAAGGGGTTGATCGGGTACATATTGTAAAGGCTGGAGAACACGCAATCTTGGGGGAATTGCTCACCGAGGAAGGAACTGGAACGATGATAACCAGAAAATGAAATCTGTAAAGAACCTCATCTCGAGGATAAGGTGGAATGTCGTTATAAGCATAGTTGCGGTTATTGTACTGATCATAATAGCGGTTCTGTTCTTTAGACCGGGCGCGCCCCACTTTAAATGTTCCAGTGGCGTGTGTATAAATTCATATGCGGAACCGAGCGAGGTAAGCCTGAAGGGGGACAGCACCCTATGGATCGATATAAAGAACAGGGGAGATGAGGATTTGATTATAGATATAAAACTGGAAACTAGTAAGGTCCTATTCTTTAAGGAAACAAATTCTCGTGAAATTAGCGAGGAGGTAGAACTTCGG
>QMZJ01000079.1 GCA_003663115.1 Candidatus Altarchaeales archaeon
CTTATAGTGGGGATCTACATAAACTACAGGGAGAGCAAGAGAATCTCTGGAAGGGGGGATTTCCTCTATGGCTTGAGAATTTATAGATACATGCCGTGGAGATATCTAGCGGAGATCTCGATTCTGTTATTATCGGCTATTGTTCTCTGCTCTATAGACCCCGTATTGTCCATTCTCGTCTTCGCATTGCTCGTTCTCAGGATCCTGTCTATGAGATGATTAGAGAAATTTAATCTCGGGTGGCAACTCACCCAGCCTCTTCCTGAACCCACTGGGCCAGTTTTCCGGGTCAAGGCCCTTCTGTGCGAGAAAGGCAACTATCCATCTCTCCAGACCAATCCCGGTACAACCAGAGTGTAATTGCTCTCTGCCCTGTGATTTAACATTGAAGCCCTTGGGGTACTTATCGCCATTATTAGATGCATTCTGAAACTCCAGCCATTCCGATTCCTCTCTGGAGCCTTTATATGGAAGATAGGCCTCGAAATCTATCGTACCTACCTCTTTTTTCTCATCAAAACCAGTTAAACCCTCCTGAGCCATGAACCAGGGAGTGACCCACGCCATCCTCCACTCCAGATCAAGAATTTCGTTGAATATTTTCCTGTAGTGTTCAACTATCTCTCCATGTAATTTCTTTACCTGATCCGGGTATCCGATCCACACGATCTCCACCCGATGGAATTCGTCGACCCTCTCTATCCCGTGAATTCCCCCAGATTCGTATCTCATTGAGGTTCCCGAGCGATCGAAGATTTTTATCGGAAGACTTTCATCGGCTATGGTTTTTCCTTCAAGATAGGGCCAGAAAGGCGGGCACTGGGCATAGCACATCCCACCTATAGGGCCCCTTATCTTTTCCTTTATCAATTTCTCCGGAATCTCTCCAGTTATCTTATAGATATCGGTTACCTCTTCCCAGAACCCCGGGTCCCTGCTCCTTGGCGGACATAGATAATAGATCTCTCCATATAGATTCTTCGCATGACCGGATCTCTTCCAGACATCCCATGTTACTGCCTTTGGAATTATTACCTCGTCGAAATTTAATGGATTTAGGAGTTTCTCAACTACGATATCCTCCATCGTTCTCATGATCTTCGTTACCACTGGTCCAAAAATCCACTGTCCCCTCCCCCTGTGCATGATCCATCCCCTTCTCTCCATCTCTCTGCTTGGATCCTTGTTCCACACTGGCTCTTTCGGTTTGGACTGCCAGATTAATTCCCAGTGTTCTCCTTTACCCTCGTAGTGTTGTTTCTCTATCTTCTCATTTATGAGATTTATCATCCTATCCACATAGTTCCCTCTGAGAAACTCATGATCCAGGTTCTGAAGCTCGAGAACGCATCTCTTCCCATCGAATTCGATCCTCTTTGCAAATGGCATGCTTATCTTTTTCTTCGGCTCTCTCTCGACATCGAATTCTATCCTGTATCTATCGGCCCTTATCTCTCTTATCCCCACGCGATACTTCCTTCCAAGCTTCTCCGACAGAAAATTCTTCAATCTGAACACGGCGTCATGGGGTCTTGCATATCTCCCCGAGGTGATCATTAGATCCAACCTGTTGTCCTTAAGCTCTGACCTCGCTATCCTGGCGCCCTCCCCTCTGGGTGCGCCTTTAGCAAGGACAGCGGAAGACTCCCGCAGAAGGCCCTGTATATCAACACCCTCCAACCCCTTACTAAAGATCAGAGAACAATTTAGTGTGAATTTCATATAAATAACTTTATAGAATAAGTTTAAATTCGACCGGCATTATTTAGCTATAGAACAACGAGCTGGGCGTGTTTAACACCGGAAATCTCTATAACGTGCTCTCTTTCTACAAATCCAAGATTTATCGCTTCTTCAACTACCCTGTTTCCGGTTAAATTTGCGATCGTGGCACTGGAGAGTAGTTTAGACAGCTCCTTAATGGGAACGAGATCACCCCTGTAAAAGCCCTTGGAGACCTTCAGGTTGACATCGCCCTCCGAGAAACTCTTTCCCAGGATTTCCTCATCACATGCCGCAACTAAAATTTCATTCTGGCTCCTATGGACATTTACGTAAATCATTTGTATTCTACTTGATCTTTCTTAAGGGCCACCATCCGCCACATGCCTCGCACTTTACGATCTTTTCACCCGCGAGCTCGGTAAATTTCGTATCGGGTCGCCCACACTCGTGGCAGATAACGTACTCCTTTGCATATGCCTCTATACGCCTATTGATCATCTCCCTCCGGAGTACCCGATTTATAATAACCCTCCTGCCATCGACGGTTGCAAACGCCGCCAGCTCCTTTGACAAATAAGTCAGTAGATGCTTGGGGTCTCTTCCAAGAATGTTAGCAATCTCATTAAAATTTCTTATTATCGTCTGATTGCCCTCCACAAAGGAATCCGCCTTGGGAATTTCGAACCTTGAATGGCTTTTCAATTTATCCGGTAATTTTTCCCATGCCCTGTCCAATAATTTTTTATATTCGTAGGGATTCATTGTCCTTGGGTCCCGGATCCCGATTTACCCTCAACCCCGGGTGTTTCGTAAGTGATGAATTTGCGATTGACGTCTCTGATCAATGAATCGCAATCCTGCTTTATCTTCTCCAATGTTGCAACTATCCTGCGTCTCTCCTGCTCAATATCGTCAATCATCTCATAGGGCTCTATAGCCGTCTTAAAATCATCCAGCTCAACTACCGTGTATTCGGATTCATTTATCTTCCTGGTAACCTTCCTGCAGATCTTCTCAAGCCACAGATTCATCTCCGTCTTCACCCTCTTCCTTATCAATTTATCGCTATCCAATTCCTCCCTCATCAACCTTACAATGGGGGCCATGGCAAAGGCGAACTCCCTCTTCTCCCCCTCTTCCTCTTCCTCTTCGGGTTCTTCGATTTTTTCCACTTCAATATCTTCCTTCTTGACCATTTTAATCCTTCCGTCTTCTGTTTTTAATATAATAATAATACTTTAGATATTGGATTACAGTCTAAAAAGCCGACTTTTCAAATCTTTTAAATATGAAAAAGAATATAGTTAAAGTTATTTTATTAATTAATTGTTACTGCACGGTTGTGCTGGGGTGGCCAAGCCCGGTTAGGCAGTCGGCTGCAGACAGCCTTTAGAAAAGAAAACATGGCGCTTTGCACCCTCCATCTGCGGCGGAGACCGACCAACGGGAGTTCAAATCTCCCCCCCAGCTATATTTTTGGAAGAGGAATTCTCAAATTTCATTGATTTATTTAAACCCCAATGACCTCCAGTTCCGTTTTCTCCAATAATTCCAATACCCTCTTTTTCTCTCTACCCATCCCCTTCTTCTCCACCAGCGCGATCTCTGGCGTTGGGATTGTCTTTGATATCATCTGCTCTATCATTGAAGCGTCCAGATTGTGTAGGTTGTACTTGGGACATATGTGACCCATCGCATATTCCTCGATCTGTGAGAATTTTCTGCAGTAGTGACCGCCACCAAATCCTATAGCTACGGGTATTCTCTCCGGCTCCGATCTCGTCAATTTAGATATCGATTCTGCCACCGCCTTACAGGCATTTATGTCTTTCCATTCCCGCTCAGTGCCTCCAACCTCCACAAACATTATTGGGGATTCAAAGGAGGTGGGTCCGTGATGCGTTGCCTCAAGGCTCACCTCATATGGAAGCCCTCTTTTTTCTTTCTCATCTCTCAGATAGATGAGTGCCTCTCTGAGATAGAGAGCGGGTGCCATAGAAAGCTCTCTATCATTCCCCCCAAAGTCTGCCCTGCCAAAATTCCCCGGAGAGTGCGTCGTCAGAACCGGGGTCCCTGACTCAGACTTATGTCTGGATGCTACGATGCAGATATCTGGTTTAATTCCCAAACTCTTCATATACAGAATCTCATCCCTGGATTTAATGATCTTAGCTTCAGTATTCTTGGTTTTCAGGATCTTTACGATATTCCTCCCAGCCAAATCTTTATCATAGAAAAGAACTACCCTTTCAGACATTCTAAATCGATTTCCTCTATTATATCCTCTATCCCAATCCTTTCCTCGAGCCTTTCGATCTCCTCTAACCTGGATCTCGTTGCTGGTTTTCTCGGAGCAAAGTCACAGTGTACCTTCTTAGATAGGTCATAGGTTCCGATCTCTCTCGCCATTTTTATAATTTCGTTTTTGTCCATACCTATCAATGGTCTGTAAATGGGACCCGCTACCTCGCTGATTACCTCCAAATTTTCAAGGGTCTGACTCGCGACCTGTCCCAGGTTTTCACCGGTTACAATACCGTGAGCATTCTCAATCTTCTCGATCTTTTCTGCTATTCTTAACATCATTCTCTTGCAGATAACGCAGGTATACTCTCCCGAATTTTCCGAGATCACCCCGAGAATCCCGTCGTGGGGAATTATGTACCTCTTTATTTCATAACCAGAGAATTCCTCCAATATCCTCAGAATATCCTCAATCTCCCCCTCGGTTCCGAAGTGGAGGGCAACTATTTCACAACCCCTACGCATCATCATCCATGAAGCCACGGGAGAGTCAATCCCGGTAGATATCAGAGCAATGACCTTTCCCTGCGTTTTGTATGGTAAGCCCCCCACACATCTGATCTTTCTATCGAATATAAATGCATCTCTGCCCGAGATTTCAACAAATATGGTCTTATCCGGATCGCTAAGGTTCACAAAGGTATCGATATTCTCCAGGATCTTACTACCAAGGGCCCTTTCCACATCCTTACTGCTGAAGTCGTGTTTTCCGGTTCTCTTGACCCGTACAGCGAACCCTTCCCCCCTCTTTATAACCCTCTCTGCCAGGTCTAAACCAACCCTGCAGATCTCCTCAATTTCGGCCCCGGTTTCGATCGCCGAGCTAACGGAGGCTATACCGAATACCTTCCTCAGGGAATCTGCAACCCTCTCAGCATCCTCGGTCTTTATATAAATCCTGTGCCTCTTCCTGATAACCTTCCCCTCAAGACCACCCTCCCTCAACCTGAGCCTTATATTCTCCACCAATCTACCCTCAAATTGTCTCTTAACAAACTCGCTCTTCAGAAATATTTCATCATATCTTACTATGACGGAGGTATACATTTTTATTCTAAAACTACTAATAGAGAGTAATAAGAATTCTTACTAAGAGAGTAATAAGAATTAACTGTGGATGGATAAAAATGGCACTTTTTGCGGGAATAAGATTGGAGATTGGAAATCTTTTCAAATTACTAAATCCATCAAAGGCTAATGAATTCTTCGAGAAGATGGAGGTAAGACCTGTGGGATATGTGTTCAATTATCTCATAGTCTCGAGCTTATTCCTCTTTGCGGGATATTCTTTAAATATCTATTATAAAGCGGGATTTGAAGCAGAAATCAAATGCCCACTTATCGCCTCTATCGAATCTGCATTTATTACCTGTATTACCCTCGTACTGTCCACCATTATAAGTGGGTTTATTATGTCTCTCTTTGGTAAAGGATTGGTCGGCAGGGATATGGAAGCTGATGAGGCCGTTTCAATTATAGGATATCCAATGATATTCATCCTGATCAGTGGAATATTCAGAGCTCATATAATGACAATCATATTGCATTACGTGTTTATAGCGTACAGCATGTATCTACTATACACAGCAATCAGTGCGAGATTTGGATTCGAGAGAGCACTCGTTCACTTTATATTCCTCCTGATCATAATCTCTCTGGTGGTGATGATACTATTCTGGATGGGCACTTCCTTCATTAATTTCCTAGTCTGGATTGGTCTTCCTTCTATTGGCATCCCTCTAAGTCGCATACCTCCATGGTGTCACTAATTCGACTTTTTCTTAGAAAAAAACGTAATTTGGGTGTCGAGTTTCTCCACCCAAATTTTTCATTTTCCAAAGCTTGATAGATCAAGCTTTTCTTAAAAGCTTGCGGGGGACGAGGTTTGAACGAACTGTCGCGCCGGTTCACGTGCGGGTGCGGCATGAAGAAGAAAGAGTTTAGTGTGGCTAAGCGACAGCGCACGCCGCACC
>QMZJ01000080.1 GCA_003663115.1 Candidatus Altarchaeales archaeon
AAGGTTGGGCGATAAGGCTTAGATTCAATAAAAATAAGTGTGGGTTTCGAAGAAACCCGCACATTAGTCGTCGGCTAATTCCGACGTGCATATATCCGAAACTAAGGTTGGGCGATAAGGCTTGATATAGAGATAAAATGATTGTAAGAAAGAAGATAGATCGTATAGAATTTGGATTATTTTCCTCAAAGATGATACAGAAGCTATCAGCTGCAAAGATATACACGCCGAATACCTATGATGAAGACGGCTATCCCATCGAAGGGGGTTTAATGGACCCCAGATTGGGTGTCATAGACCCGGGAATTAGGTGTAAAACGTGTGGTGGAAGGCTTGGTGAGTGTCAGGGTCATTTTGGTCATGTTGACCTTACAAGGCCCGTAATTCATGTGGGATATGCAAAGGAGATCTATCTTCTATTGAGAGCAACCTGTAGAGCTTGTGGGAGGTTGCTCATTCCAGACGACGAACTGAAAAAGTATGATATTGAACATCTCTCACCCCCCAAATCCAGTATATGGGGAATAGCACAAAAGGTTTCGGATACCGAAGGAAGGTGCCCCCATTGTGGTGAGAAGCAGATAAAGATAAAATTTATCAGACCCTATTCGTATTATGAGGGTGAAAATAATCTCTTGGTTACCGATATTTGCGAGAGATTCGAGAAGATCACCGATGACGATCTTAGGTATCTGGGTTTGCACGTAAGACCCGAATGGATGATCCTCTCCTCAATACCCGTTTTGCCCATAACAACCAGGCCCTCGATAACCCTGGAATCGAGTGATAGGAGTGAGGATGATCTAACCCACAAGCTGGTGGATATACTGAGGATCAATCAAAGATTGGAGGAGAACATAAATTCAGGTGCGCCTCAGCTTATTATAGAGGACCTATGGGATCTTTTGCAGTATCATGTAGCCACCTACTTTGATAATGGAATCACTGGGATTCCTCCAGCGAGGCACAGGTCTGGACGTCCTCTAAAGACTATAGCGCAGAGACTGAAGAGTAAAGAGGGAAGATTTAGAAAGAACCTCTCGGGTAAGAGGGTTAATTTTTCTGCGAGGACTGTTATTGGTCCAGATCCCAACATTAGCATTAATGAGGTTGCTGTTCCCCGTTTAATTGCTATGGAGCTTACGGTCCCAGAGCAAGTTAACGAGAGGAACATAGATGATTTGAGAAAGCTCATTTTAAATGGTCCCAAGGTACATCCCGGGGCATACAATGTAATAACATCCATTGGAAGGAAGAGGATCATGGATGAGAACAAGGAGGAACTCGCCAAGAACCTGAGGGTGGGGGACATAGTGGAGAGGCATTTACAGGATGGTGATATCGTCATCTTTAACAGACAGCCGTCATTGCACAGAATTTCGATGATGTGTCACTATGTAAGGGTTCTCCCTCAGAATACCCTAAGATTGAATACTGCCGTTTGTGCTCCCTATAATGCGGATTTTGACGGAGATGAGATGAACCTTCACGTGCCTCAATCGGAGGAGGCAATAGCGGAAGCAGACGTCTTGATGAAGGTTCAGGAATGCATAATTTCTCCAAGATTTGGTAGACCAATAATTGGCGGGCGTCACGATCACGTGACCGGTATGTATATGCTCACAAAGGATGGGACCAGTTTCACGAGAGGAGAGGCTCTGGACCTAACGAGGGGAATAGTAAGGCTTCCCAAAGGTAAAAAGAGATTTACCGGGAAGGAGATCTTCGAACAATTACTGCCGAAGGATCTAACACTAAGCTATGAGGGAAAGCTCGGTAAAGTTTGTATTAGAAATGGAAAGCTGATCTCTGGTGTTATAGGTAGTGAAGGCATGAGTGGAACGCTTTTGAAGGAAATATTCATCCGTTATGGCTCCGATGTGGCGAGAGAATTTATAGATAACTCCACAAGGATAGCAATTCGTGCCATAATGAAATACGGTTTCAGCACGGGTATCGATGAATCTGACCTCCCGAGAGAAGGCCTAGAAAGAATAGAAAAGATAGTAGAGGATGCCAAGACCGAGGTAGACAGACTAATTAAATCGTATCACAAAGGCGAACTCAGGATAATTCCGGGAAAATCATTGGAAGAGTCCCTAGAGGATTACATCATGGCCGAGTTGGGTAAAGCAAGAACGATAGGTGGTAAAATTGCAGAAGAATACGCTGGCGATAATTCTGCTGTGATCATGGCGAGAACCGGCGCAAGGGGAAGTTTGCTCAATTTGACACAGATGGTGGGCTTGGTGGGACAGCAGGCAGTGAGGGGCAAGAGGATAAAGAGAGGTTATAATTCACGGACGCTGTCACATTTTATGAAGGGTGATGTCTCGGCAGAGGCTAATGGCTTCGTTGCTACAAACTTCAAGACCGGTTTAAGACCGACAGAGTACTTCTTCCACTCCATGGGGGGGAGGGAAAGTCTTGTGGATACCGCCATAAGAACGGCAAGAAGCGGATATATGCAGAGAAGACTGATAAATGCTCTCCAGGACCTGAAGGTCTATCCGGACAGAACCGTGAGGGATGACAGTGGGACGATAGTACAGTTCAAATACGGGGAAGATGGTATTGATCCAATGAAGAAATGTTATTTGGAGTAAAAATGAAGGCAGAAGAACTCACAGAGGTCCTACGAGAAAGGTATGAAAGACTGAATGAAAGGGAGAAGAAGAGGTTTTTAGAAAATTATAAAAAGGCATTGGTAACCCCTGGGGAGGCCGTTGGTACGATTGCCGCTCAATCCATAGGTGAACCGGGGACACAGATGACTCTAAGAACGTTTCACTATGCGGGTGTTGCGGAGCTTTCCGTTCCACTGGGATTGCCAAGATTGATAGAGATCATCGATTCCAAAAGAACACCAAAGGACCCTATAATGACCATATTCCTTGAAAAAAAACACTCGAGAGATAAAGAATATGCAGATAAACTTGCAAAAAAACTACAGGAGAGGTTTCTGTGTGACGTATGCAAGACAAACATAGATGTGAAAAGGAGGGAACTCCATATCGAAACGAAGGACGATAAAGCCAAGAAGATACTTCAGAGGCTCACAGGAAGCGAGGGAGAGGATGGTAGATTTGTAATAGCCGGGGATTCGTTATCAGAGCTCAGAAGACTCAAGAATAAATTGGAGAAGAAGAGGCTGGGTGGTATTAAGGGAATCAAGAGGGTTTTTGTTAGAGAACTTAATGATGAATACGTCCTTTATGCGGAGGGATCGAATCTAAAGGGTGTCTTGAGCATGGATGGTATTGACAAATACAGAACAACGACGAATGATATATTCCAGATTTACGAGACTCTGGGTATCGAAGCGGCAAGAAATGCCATAATAACAGAAGCCAAGAGGGTTCTGGATGAGCAAAACCTTGATGTGGATATCAGACATATTATGCTCGTTGCTGACGAGATGACCGTAACGGGCACAATACAGGCTGTTGGGAGGACGGGTATCTCCGGAGCAAAGGAATCCGTTCTGGCAAGAGCCGCCTTTGAGGAAACTGAGAAGCATATTCTCAACGCGGCAATCTATGGTGAGGTGGACACCCTTGGGGGTGTTGCCGAGAATATTATCATTGGGCAGCCAATCCCGATAGGTACTGGTACCGTTAAACTTGCGGTCAAGCCTATGAAAGCAGAAAAGGGTAAAAATGAAAGAAGTGAGGGACCTAAGGGATGATATAAGCAGTGTGATGAAAACGGGGAAAGTTGTAATTGGATCAAATAGGGTGATAAGGACATTATTGATCGGTAATCCGAAGTTAATCATTTTAAGCAGTAATTGTCCCGACAGCATAAGGGAAGAAATTGTCTACTACTCACGGTTGTCTAAGATTCCATACAGTATCATCAAAGACGATAGTACCGAGTTGGGTTCAATCTGCGGTAAACCCTTCTCCGTATCTGCAATAGGTATAGTGGACGAGGGTGAGAGCGACATACTCAAAAAATTCTAGAAAATGGGGAAATTTCGATTGGGAGCGGAAGAGATAAAGTATATGACCCTGTTTGAAACGCTAACGGGAGCAATGGTCAAGGATTGTGTTCGGGTCCAGAATGCGATGGGTTTTTTGGTAAATAAGGGAGATATGGGCCTGGCCATCGGAAAAAATGGTTCAAATATCGAGAGGGCTCGTCAGGTCATTGGAAAGAGCATCTTTGTTATGGAGTTTTCGGATAGTGTAAAGGAGTTTATAAGGAACCTGTTCCGACCCATTAAGGTTAGACAGATTAGGATCTATGAACTTAATAATGAAAGGATAGCAGATGTCGACATAGATAAAAAAGACAGGAGGAGGGCCATTGGTCAAGAGGGCATCAGGATAAAGATAGCAAAAGAGCTGTCTAAAAGACATTACAACATCGATAATATAAAGATAAAAGCCGTATAATATAAGAAAATGGGAAGAGGAGAATTCGCGGGTAAAAAACTCGAGGACAAGAGACACAAATTCAGATGGAAGAAATCGGATTACGCGAGGAGGGTCCTTAGATTAAAGCAGAAACACGACCCGTTGGAGGGGGCACCTCAGGCGAGGGGGATAGTACTGGAGAAGGTGGGTATTGAAGCAAAACAACCAAACTCGGCCATAAGGAAGTGTGTGAGGGTTCAATTGCTCAAGAATGGTCGTCAGGTAACTGCCTTCTGTCCAGGTGACAAGGCTGTGAGCTTTATCGATGAACACGACGAGGTGACAATTGAGGGAATAGGTGGGAGAAAGGGGAGGTCCATGGGTGATATCCCCGGTGTGAGGTACAAGGTGATTAAGGTTAATGATATATCGTTGAATGAATTGGTACATCATAGAAAGGAGAAACCACAGAGATAAAGTGTATCTCCTTGATTAATATTTTTTCTTTCCAAATACCTTACCCAGCTGATTTTTCAATAGTATAAAAATGATGCACGATGTAATAAATGATGCGATATCAACTATAAAAAACTATGAAAGGATTGGTAAGTCGGAATGCGTAGTTAGACCGAAATCTAAGCTCTTAGTCGAGATTCTCAGGATATTCCAGAATGGGGGTTATATCGGGGAATTTGAGGTCTCGGATGATGGTAGAGGAGGCAGTATCAGGATAAAATTGGTAAAACGGATAAATGACTGCGGTGTTATCAAGCCCAGATATGCAGTAAAGAGTGATGAATTTCAAAAATGGGAACAGCGCTTTCTTCCGGCGCGCGACCTTGGAATGCTGATCGTAAGCACCCCCAAGGGGGTTATGAGCCACTTGGACGCCAAGGAGAAGGGGCTTGGTGGGAGATTAGTAGCTTACGTGTATTAAAATGGCAGATATGGAATTAGAGATCAGAATACCCGAGGACGTCGATGTTGAGATCAAGGAAAACGCGGTTATCGTTAAGGGGAGGCTTGGGGAGTTAACCAGAGAATTTCCACCCCATCCAGTTAAAATCTCCAAAAAAGATAACTCTATCCTTTTATCCATAGACTCCGATAAAAGAAGGCAAAAAGCAGTGTTGGGAACATACCGGGGACATATACAAAACATGATCCGTGGGGTTTCTGACGGTATTACATATAAACTAAGGGTTGTCTATTCGCACTTTCCTATGAGCATTAAGGTTCAGGGGGATACCTTACTGATAGAAAATTTCCTGGGCGAAAAACGCCCGAGAAAAGCAAGGATACTCGAAAACGTATCTGTGGATGTAAAGGGTCGGGATATTACGGTGAGTGGGATTGACAAGGAAAATGTCGCACAGACCGCAGCCAACCTGGAACAGGCTACCCGTATAATGGGATTGGATCCACGGGTGTTTCAGGATGGAATCTATATAGTTGAAAAAGATGGTAAAGAAATCAAATAAAGCTAAGGATGTGAAGAAGGCGGGAGAGGAAGGGAAAAAGAAAGCTAAGCCGAAGAAGGCTGCTCTGAAGAAGGCGGGAGAGGAAGGGAAAAAGAAAGCTAAGCCGAAGAAGGC
>QMZJ01000081.1 GCA_003663115.1 Candidatus Altarchaeales archaeon
CCTCAGAGGTATCTATATAATCCATTATCTTATTCTTAAAAATTATATAAATAAGGGGGTAAAAATAATATATAGTTTGAATAATATATAGTTTATATAGTTTATTTAGATTTTTTTATATTCTCGAGCGATCAGAATATATCATGGTCAAATTGAATGTTATCGAGAGTGCTCACAGAACAAACATCAGGAGACTGATCGATGAATTTGGAGAGGACTATGAGAGTGAGATAATGAGGTTGTATAATACTCAAAGGAAAGTCGAGGAGAGGAGTGCGAGGATAACTGATTTTATACCGATCTTTGTATACAGGACGGTGAGAGAAGTCCTGAGGAAAAGATATTAAGAGGTTCTTCTGTTAAAGGATTCTTGAGGGATTTGAAGGAAAAAGGACAATTTTATCTGTTAAATGAGCCCTATGAATGGATTATGAAAGCTGAGAAAAAGGATTGATTCATCCTTTATGCCTGAATTCTATAATAATAACATGCTCAGAGGAGAGGTCAAGGGAATTCCAACTGAAAGGAGGATTGACAAGAGGGTTATGGACCAGATGTACGAAGAGGGATTCCTGTACATGAAATACGGAGCCTACGCCAGAAGAACCCACGGATGCAAGATCTTTAAGGTTCCGATGAATGCTGGCTTTACCTGTCCGAATTGGGATGGGAGATTGAGCAGTGATGGATGTATATACTGTCCGGACTTTGCAAGACAGTTCACCTACGAGAGCTTCAGGAGGGTAATTACAAAGGATATAAGGGAACAGGTTGAGGATCAGATAGACTATTATAAGAGGAAGGGCGCTGGAGAAAAGGCTCTGGTATATATAGCATTCGGTACCAACACATATAAACCCCTAAATGAATTGAAGAGGATATATGATGCAACCCTGGACCATCCAGATGTCATTGGCCTGACCATAGGAACCAGGCCAGATTGTGTACCGAGAGAGGTTTTGGATCTACTTGGAAGCTATGTAAATGAGGGCTATGAAATATGGTTGGAGCTTGGACAGCAATCCGTGCATTATCACACAGAAGAGAGAACAAACAGGCAGCATGGTCTTGCAGAGTGTATAAGGACCATTAAAGAGTGCCATAAGAGAGGTATATTATCCCTCGTCTTTCTCATCCTGGGTCTGCCCTATGAGACCCCCTCCGAGATGATAGAAACCGCAAGGGTTATCTCGGAAATAAAAGCGGATGCCGTAAAGATCTATCCATTACTGGTAATGAAGGGAACCAGATTAGCTAGGGAATACGAAACTGGGGGATACAGACCGATAAGCATGACAGAATATGCCTCCCTTGTAGCAGACTTTTTAGAACACCTGAGCCCATATGTTTTAATTCAGAGGATCTCCAAAGACTGCGGGCTGGATGGAAAGGTAGTTCCGGAGTGGGATACCCACAGATTTATCGTAGGACCGAGGGTGGAAAAAATCCTGATGATCAGGGGAACCAAACAGGGTGCAAAATACAAGATGGGACTGGACGTAGAGGAACTGAAACCGATAAGTGCCGGGGTTACCGCAAGTGATGTACTGTAAATTAAAGCCAGTTAAATTCTTGATCTCTCTTCAATTCCAGGAATTCCCTGATCTTTATCACCTTCTTTGGCTTCACCAGAATTTTTGCCTCCGTATTCATTACCCTCTGAATTAAGATTCTGCCCTCCCGCTTTACAGAGTTTACTATATCTCTGATTTTATCTTCATCCCTCGATAGGGCTATTACTCCCCCCTCTCTGGATCTGGAGACCGTCAGTGCTCCCGCATCGAGCATCTTCTTAGCATTTTTATTTCTATATAAGAGGGAGTTCAATCTCATTGCGATATAAAGGTTTCCTCTCAGTGCCTCGTTCCATATTAGCTCTAATTCGTTCACGAAACTCAGTTCATTAGCATTAACCCCCTCCAACTCTTTCGGGATCAGGATCACCGCATGCAGAGATTCCATCTCCCCCCTTCTCAGTATCTCTCTCTTTTTATTATTCGCAATAATAAAACCGCCATAGAGACTGGCAGATGCCCGGTCGAATTGCACCCCGGAATCCATACATAGATCTATAATGCACTTTTTATCCACAATCTTTTCATCTATGATCAAAAATTGCCCTCTCAGGTATTTGTCGATCCTGAGCTCATTTATCGCCCCGTGCTTTCTCGCCAGTACCCCCAATACGGAGAGGGCCGTTGCTACAGATATCGCTTCTTTCTCTCCGAAGCCCTTATCCGGCGGAATCTCGCTCTCTGTCTTTATCTCGAGACCATATTCGTATCCGAAGAATTTCAGAACCCTTTTAGCGATATCCTTCGCCGTTTTATCCCTTGCCTTTATCCCTCTTCCATCCTCCAGAAGCCTTGCCATAGCTTTAACTTCCAGATCTATGGCAAAGGATGCGCCCTTATCAATTGCATCTACGATAACGCCCGTTCCATGGGCAGTTGCCTCAATTTCCATCTTCTGATTCTGATATTATTTATATTCGGGCGGAATTATTAATGAATTTAAATTAAATCCATACCTATTATTGAATAAGCCATATATCTCTTTCGGGTGAAAAAATGGCGATAGTTCGAGCTCACGTCTACATCTCTGGCAGGGTGCAGGGTGTTTTTTTCAGGTCAAACACCCGGAATATGGCCGAGAAACTGGATTTGACCGGATGGGTCAGAAACCTACCCGATGGGAGGGTTGAAGCTGTTTTTGAGGGGGAGGAGAGCGATGTAAAGGAGATGCTCGAGTGGTGTCATAAAGGCCCCAGATATGCCTCCGTGTCGGATGTAGAGGTTAAATTTGATAAGCCAACCGGGGAATTTGATAGATTTGAGATACGGTATTCCTGATGACACGTGTGATATGCCTTCATCTCCTCTATCAAATGAATAATATCCTACCGGTTATCCTTTCATACGCCTCAAGATACTTCTGGATCGTTTTTTGCACGATGTGATCGGGAAGCGAAGGTGCTGGAGGCTCCTTGTTCCACCCGATATCTACTAAATAGTCCCTGATGAACTGTTTGTCAAAACTCTTCTGTGGCATTCCCGGCTGATAGTCTTCAAGGGACCAGAATCTGGATGAATCCGGCGTCAATAGCTCGTCTATCAGGATTAATTCATCATCATACATACCAAATTCGAACTTTGAATCTGCAATTATTATCCCCTTGGATTCTGCTTTCTTGAATGCCTTTTCATAAATCGCTATGCTCTTCTCCTTTAGCTCATCTTTTAGGTCCTCCCCAACGAGTTCTGCGACCTTTTCCTCAGTAACATTCACATCGTGTCCCGTTTTAGCTTTTATTGCCGGTGTAAATATTGGCTCTGGAAGTCTTTCGGATTCACTGAGACCCTCTGGCAAGGATATCCCACACACGGATCCTTTTCTTTTGTACTCCTCCCACGCGGAACCGGCTATATACCCCCTGACAACACATTCTATATCTATCCTCTCTGCCTTCTTAACCAGCATCGATCTATCTTTCAGCAATTCAGAGTGCTCCCTCAATTTATCTGGAAATTTACTGACATCCGATGTAATCAGGTGGTTTTTTATAATATCCCTGGTAAAATTGAACCAGTATACTGAGATTAGATTCAGAACCTTCCCCTTGTAGGGTATCCCACAGGGTAAAACGGAATCGAATGCAGAAATTCTGTCCGTCGCTACGATCAAGAGCTTGTCATTAAGGTCGTAGATGTCCCTGACCTTCCCCCTGAATAAAAGCCTTACCTCTTTCAAGTCCGTTTTTAAGACAGCCTTCTCCATTTTACAGATCTATGCTGTCACCATTCATAAGCAGGTGTATTTTTTTATTCATCTCATAACCCTCTTCCGCCGCCAATGCGGCATAGGCACTTCGCATGTCAATGCTCCCGTGGCAGGGAACGATATGATCGGGTTTTATCAATTTCAATAGATATCTATGATCCTCTCGCGCTGCATGACCCGATACATGAATGTCATCAAATATGTTAACCCCAAAAGACCTCAACTTCGTCTCGAGTACATACCTAGTTGCCCTGTTTATCGGGGTTGGAATCACCCCCGCACACAATAGAACCGAATCACCTTTATGAAGCTTAAAAGGAAATGTACCATCAACCAGTCTAGAAAGTACCGAATCCGGCTCACCCTGATGTCCCGTAGCCAGGAGGAAATAATCACTTCTGTTGTTTTTAATCTCTTTCAATGAGTTTGTAATCGCTTTAGAGGTTGATAACAATTTAGCATTAAATGGGAGATCCAATAAACCAAACCTCTGAGCAAGTTCAATATTCCTCAATAGGGACTTACCGAGGATCAGGAGGGTCCTGTCCAGCTTCTCCGCCTCGGTGAGGATGGATTGTATCCTCTCAATGTGCGTCGAGAATGTCGTTGCTATAATCAGTCCATTATCGATAAACTCCATGACATCCTTTAATTTCTCCCTTACTATCGCTTCAGATGGTGTTTTTCCTTTCTCCTGGCTTCTCGTTGATTCAACGATCAGGACCTTAACGTTGCCCTTTCCAAGCTCCCTTAATCTTTTATAATCGGGTCTTGCAATCGTTGAATGGTTATCAAATCGAAAATCACTGGCGTAAACGACATCCCCCTCGGGAGTGTGCAAAACAACCAGGGAGCTATAAGGAATGCTGTGGGTTATCTCAACTAACTCAACAGAAATTTCCTTTGATATCTCGAATTCATCGTTATAATCTATTGAATAAAAATCACCCTCCTGGCACTCTCTCCTCCCGATCTCTGTCGTATAGTGGGTTGAGATTATCGGGACCCTCGGTTTGTTTATGGGCAGTGCGCCGATATGATCCAGATGCCCGTGGGATATCACCTGTGCTGTTACACCCTTTAAGCGTTCTATCTCCGGGATAACATCCATCCTCACCAGATCCTCAAGACTCCACTTTTTTAATGCTTCTATCTCTCTGTCGTACATCTGCAATGTATCCAACCTGATGCCATTATCTATCGCTATCGTTTCCTCACCTATGGAAACACCTGTCATATTCCTTCCCACTGCCTTGTAACCACCAACTGCCGTTATTTTCATTTTATTTCCTCAATATTTACTTTTGGAATTTATTCTTAAAGTCTAATGGGTATTTATGCAACAAAGCAACGAGAGTTCTATGAGGATATCATGACCTTTACCCGAGATCCTCTGATTTTGTCGAGGTTTTGACATGATTTTATCATTTTAGTCATGAAAAAACCGAAAAGTATTTATATGAGTCATGACTAAATCATAATACTCATGATATTTAACGATGAAAGATTCTCTCACAGATTATGACAAGGAATTCGAGGAGATCGTAGGTAACCTCTCCGACACGATACACGATATGAGTGATCCAGTGTCTATAGCTACAATGCTGTATACACTGGTTGAGGAGAGAAAGAGTAGCAACCTGGTGATAAGAGATATTAATGCAAAATTTGACAGTATCCTAGAGAAACTGAAAGAGATTTCCACGAGGCTAAATGAACTTGAAAGTAGATCAGGTACTCCCTCAGTGGAACATGCCACGTTCGAACTCTCCGACAGGGATAGGGAGATATTAGATTATGTAACCAAGAATAAAAGAGTCTGTGCCGACGACATTCAAGAAAAGTTTAAATACAGGGGAAGGAATGCAGCATCTGCACGCCTTAGCAAGCTATTCAGAGAGGGGTTATTGGAAAAGGTATATGTCGGAAGGAAGGTTTACTATCAACGCAGGGTCCCCGATTAGGATCAACCCCTCACCTCAGCCAACCACCCCTTACCTCAGCCAACCACCCCACCGTCCTCCACCAGGGAGGGCGGTCACATTTATCACATCACCCGTGATAATTCAGCCAACCACCCCACCGTCCTCCACCAGGGAGGGCGGTCACATTTATCACATCA
>QMZJ01000082.1 GCA_003663115.1 Candidatus Altarchaeales archaeon
AAAAAGAATATTTTCATTGATGCTATCCTGAGGAGAGTACAATATAAATTTCCCAATCTACAGATCTGGGGCATGGATTCTGCTCCACCACCGATTGTGGTGACGAATGATGGCATATATGAAAATACTATGGTATTTGCAGCCATAAATGGTCTCGATTTCTCCTTTGATCTGGATTCGGGATTTAGGTTTGATGAAAATGAGGATAGTGAGTTTGTGATCACAAGATCTGATGAATACTATATCTATGAGATCAATGGGAGGAATGCCATTGAAGAATATTCTAAAATACAGCACATGCAGCCTTACTTTATAAACATGCTTCAAAATCTAAGCTCCAGACCCGATGTAGTCAAACTCTTTAAGATACTCTCCAGACTGAACGAGGTGTTATACGAGGGTATTATGAAGATATCCATGAGGCCCCTGGGGACCGACCTAAACGAAAGAGCGGCGGAGATTCTCTTTGCTTTAGAACTCGATGAGAGGAATAAAAAGTATATACTTACACAGTCGTATAAGCCCAGAGGAAGCGTATTAAGGCGCCTGTCCACGTCGCCAGAAAGCCAGTTGGCAGTCTATGATAGATTATATAAAAGATTCCCTAAGGAAAAAGCAATGCTTATAAGTTCATGCGCTATGAGACCATTCTGGTTCGATTTCGATTTTGAGACGTTGGAGAAGAAACTGAGGAGGTTCAAGTATCCTTACCTAATCTCTCACGTCTTTGGGGAATTTG
Source organism: Candidatus Altarchaeales archaeon (assembly GCA_003663115.1). Classification (GTDB taxonomy): domain Archaea; phylum Altiarchaeota; class Altiarchaeia; order IMC4; family QMZM01; genus QMZJ01. The sequence goes on from QMZJ01000082.1 coordinate 740, forward strand.
GTACCTATCTACCCTATGGAGGGATGGAGCAGAATGTGGTTCACGGGGGAACGGTGAAGGCTTTAGTTTTCAGGTGATTAATTTACACTGAAATTCACAGTTTGGGTGGCCGTTCGCGATGCACTTTGTCTCGGTAACCTCCCATCTCTGATCGGTTGCTTCATTCAATGCGCCTTCTATGAATCCTGCCAAGGGGATGCAGAGGTTCATGTGGATGTTCTCAACCCCGGATGCGTAGATCGATTCGTCCATTTTGATAATACTCCTGTCTATCCTCTCTTCCACCCGGATGATTCCCAGACCGGAATAAAGGAAGAGATTTCTCAGGTAATTGAGGGCATCATTTATGCCTCTCAATTCGGCCTCTCTGGAGATACGCTCGCCGCAGATCTTCCCGCAGTGTTTGGATAGGATTGCATAACCCGGAGATAGAGCTACCAGAAGATAATTCATAACCTGGTCTATTGCTATGTAAAAAAAGTCCCCTATTCTGTCACTACGGGTTTCCGATCTGTCAACCACAAGTCCCACAACCTCGTTTAATATCGAGTTTGATTCGTCTTTTGTTATCAATTCCATCATTGGTTCTTCTTCCCTGTCATGTGGGTATATTTCAATTTCAGAATAAGAATCACCATGGGATTTGCATCTGTGTTCGATTCCATACCAGAATCCGCCAGAAAGGACCTCAGTCATGCCAGATAATATACCTGTCTCCATGAAACAGAGGGGTTTTGTGGAGTGAATTCTGGATGAAGAGCATTCTCTTACTATATATTTTAATTTTCTTTCCCCTCTGTTGATATCGTCTAATTTTATGAAGCCAATACCAAGTTTTATCCAGGATTCTTCGCATTTTTTCTGTATTGTTTTGCTTTCAAAGATATTCCAGGGTTTTTCTGCCCTGCTAAGTTTATCGATTAATCCCCCTGTTTTGGGGTCGTTCCTTATACCCGCATTTACAAGGTAATGACCGATAATTTTTCCAATTTTATAGAGCGTGTATTCATGCTCCGGGGAGAGATATGAAAATGAGAATTTTCTCAGGTTTAGTATATTTATATGCCCAAAGTCGCTAAGTCTGGGGCGCACCGGCTCAGCCTCTCCGTATAGAATATCCCCCATACTTCTAAGAATTTTAAAGTTGTCGAATATGAGATCATAGTATCCCTGTCTTTCTTTCAGGTATTCTTCTCGGTTGAGGTATCCTCCAATATTCTCTCTAAGATCTAATCTTATTCCACAATTGGGGCAGAAGTTCCAGGTATTCTGGATCCTTTGTCCACAGTTAGAGCATTTCATCTCTATACCCTACAGCCTACAGACGCTGTATTTTTCTTCAAGCTCCTTTTTTATATTCTCTATGATCTCTTCACCCTTTTTACCCCTTAGCTTTTCGGCATATTCGAAGTCACGCATGAACATCTGTTTTGCGCTTATTGCAGTTTCGGGGGATCTTATCCTTATACCCCCTATGATGTTTCTGTGTTCATCCCTGGTGAAGATAAAGAATTCCCTGGGCTCATAGCTTTCCGGGATGAAGACGTCCATTCCATGGGGCTCTTTGAGGTATCTGATGTCCAGGTTGTCGTGAGTTTCAATCTGGTTCCAGAGTTGATCTATGATAATAACGCATTCCTTATAAGCCCTTTTTGGATCACCATATACCCTGAAGGCATGATTAAAGAGAAAGTCGATATTCAGGGTTGTCAGGTAGAGGACATTTAGTTCACCTTTTTTAAAGCAACGTTTCCAGACCATGTCCGTATAGCTGCCTCTGCCAATTCCAGTTGCAAGGGAGTAGGTATAAAATATCGTTGGGAAATTTGCAGTTGCATAAAAGCGATCTACATCCCTTATGGATTCTGCAAGGGCATCGTAGAGTTCACTGTGGTTTAGATATTCTACTCTATGCTTGGTTGTCTGAAGAGCAGCCCTTTTGAAATATTCCTTCACCCGCTCAGAGATCCTGTTAAATTCATTCAGCTCCTCAATAAATCTATCCCTTCTGTCCCGTAACATAGTGTACATGACGTCAAAATCTACGGAATAAAGCCCCTGCCTTTCTTTTGTTACCAGATTTTTGCTCAAAAGCTGTCGAATCTGTCCAAATAGATTGGATCTCTGCGGTACCCTCCCGTAGGTATTCAGGTATTCTCTCTCGATATTTCTTGGGGTTGTTTCCTCTCCCCTCGCCTCCAGTTTGTATATCGATAAGAGAATCTCAAACTGCTGATCTGTGATCTCCAACCACTTGGCAATCTTCATGAGTTCCTTGTCTTCCATCTTTGATATTCTTGATGATATTAGTATACATAGTAATATCATATTTTATTATGTATATATTTATACTTCAGTGCTTAAATATATAAAAACCAATACGGGATCTTTGAGAAGAGAGATAAGATGGACGCACTGACCATTATAATCCTGATGGTGATTGTAGCACCCCTGATCATTATTGTGTGGTGGAGTATAACCCTGGTTACACTCGGTTGGAGGTATATAGCGGGGTATATAGATGCATGTATAGAGCAAAAATTCAAGACATTGGAGGGTGAGGATGAAAAGTAAAGAAGATGAAAAATATACCACCAATTAGAAATATTCTACCTCTGAGATCCTCTGCGGGAGCTAAAGCTTTGTTATCTTTAATTCTCTCTTGTTGGAGTCGTACTCGATAAGAACCTTGTCCTTATTCTCTAACTTTAGCTCCTTTACCAGATCCTTCGGAATTGTCAGCTGCCCGCCGCCCCACGGAAGTTTGTGATATCTACCTACGTCTCGTTTCATGTTAATCTATATATTTAGAGGTTTATAAATTAATTAAGCGCCAAATAATTCTGCCCTGTCGGAGAGGTCAAGGATAATATGCATCAGATCTATGCCACAGATCCTGTTTAATCCTCCCTTGGAGCACTCTCTCTCAGTAAATTTATCGACTTGATCCGTACGGACATCGCCGAGGATCGCGATTGGGACTGGGTCTGCGGAGTGTTGTCTTATGCTTATCGGGGTTGAGTGGTCTGCGGTAAGCACTATAGTTGTATCCTTCACTTTTTCCAGAATCGGACCGATTACCTCCCTATCGATTCTCTCGATCATCTCCTTCTTTGAGTTAAAATCTCCATCGTGGGATGCCTCATCCGTCCCTTTTATATGTAAGAATACGAAATCGTATTTTTTAAGGGCATTTATTGCCGTTTTTGCTTTTTTAGATATGTCGGAATCGACGTGACCGGTGGCGCCTTTAACATCTATGACCTTCATTCCAATGCTGTTACATACACCCTTTATGAGGGCCGTTGCAGATATACATGCCGCATTCATCCCATACCTCTCTTCAAAGCTCTCAAGCTCCGGTTTTGTTCCCGCCCCCCTGCAGAGAATTACATTTGCCGGGAGCTTTCTCCTCTTATTTATCACATGTTCGGAGAGGATCTCCTCGGTTTTTCTGGTAAATTCATTCAGGATCGCTGCAGTTTTTCTTGACTCCGGTCTTCCGTCGATGGACCTTGACCTGGCCGGAGGGACATTTAATGTCTCTGGATCGGTATCCGTTACACGGGATGACAGACCCTTTCCACGCAGTATCAGAACGGCGCGATGCCCCGCACATTTTTTGAATTTTATCTCAGTGTCTCTGAACTTGATTTTCGATACCTCTCTCGTCAATTCCTTGAGACCATACTCATCCCTACCTGCCCTGCGGTCTATAACCTTCCCATTTTTCAGGGTTGCAAAATTGCAACGAAGTGCAACATCTCCCCTCTTCAATTCCAGACCCACACCGGCAGCCTCAAAGGGTCCCCTCCCCGTATAGACCCTAAAGGGGTCATAGCCAAATAGTGACAGATGCGCAGTATCACTCCCAGGACGTATTCCGGTACGTACGGTATCCATTATCCCCGTGATCCCTTTTTTGGCGAATTTATCCATATTTGGCGTTTTCGCCGCCTCTAAGGGCGTTTTCCCGTCAGTTAAACGATCCCCCATCCCATCGCAGACTATGAGAAGTGATTTCATCTTTGCCTTGATACATATATTATTGAATTATATTAAATCTGAATTACATTAAATAACATGAGTATTGAGATAAGGCTTCTACAGGCTCTGTGGTTTATCATGCCAGCGTATGTCGCAAATTCTGTGCCCGTAAATGTTTCTAAGATCAAAGAACTGGAGAGATTTGGAAGGCCCATCGATGGGGGGAGGAAATGGCTTGGGGTCAGAATCCTCGGGGATGGGAAAACATGGAGGGGTCTATTCTCCGGGGTCTTTATGGGGACCATCATAGGGTTAATTCAGGTATTAATTCAGCGAGATGTAGCCGAATTTTTTCGGGTTCCATTGCCGCAGATGTCCATCGAGCTTGCATTTATGCTGAGTACCGGGGCACTGGTGGGGGACATGGCCGCAAGCTTTGTAAAGAGAAGGGTCGGACTTGGGGAGGGGGATCCCGCCCCGCTCTTGGATCAGCTCGATTTCGTATTCGGCGCCTTCTTTTTTGCCTGGCTTTTAACGCGAACTATTGACTACGACCGGTTTTTTGTTATTATTGTAATAACCCCCGTGATCCATCTCTTTACCAATTTCATTGCATGGTTCTGGAAACTCAAGAGGGAGCCCTGGTAGAGTGGATAAAGAGATTAGTGAATTGAAGGCATTAGCTCAAGAAAGGGGTTATCAAGGAACGGCTTTAGAGAATTCAGAGAGACGGGCAGAGAGTCAGATGAGAGAATCTTTGCCGAACTCTGGACCTGCAGTAAGTCGGAACTCATGATCTGTTTGAAGAAATCGGGTGTCCGGTTCCATCGCACAAAAGCCAATTATATTGTTCTCGTTAGAAGGCTCTTTGATCAAAAGGGCATCAAGTCAGGGATCTATGTTCTATCTATACCCAGACATTTAACTCTCTATGTCCCTATTATAACTAAGGGGCCCGTGGGGTAGCCATGGGTCGGAGGACGACCAAGGCTCATGATGTCATTGCTTGTCGGAGTTAGCCGACGACTAAGGTGTGGCATGCGCTTCGCTTAGCCACACATAACAAATAAAATTAACAAGATCAAGCTCATGATGTCATTGCTTGTCGGAGTTAGCCGACGACTAAGGTGCGTTTCGCCCTTCGGGCTCAAGCGCACTTAATATGAT
>QMZJ01000083.1 GCA_003663115.1 Candidatus Altarchaeales archaeon
ATTCACCCGTCATCACATAGGCGACCCGTAAAGAAATCTGTTGCTGGATTATCACCCTGATCGCTCCCTCGAATATGCTTGCTCCGATTCCCGGAGGTCTCAGACCGTAAAGTTCGTTCTTTATCTCAATAAGTGTTTCATCTTTACCCATAAAATTATACAGTTCTTTAAGATTATCCCTCAATCTAAAAATATCCGTGATTTTATCCGAAAGATATCTCTTCTCTTTCGCGTTTAGTTTGGAGAATGCGCTAACCCTCAACCTTGGCTTTTCTACCGCGCCAGCAGAAGTAACCTCCACCGGAACTAATCTATCTCCAATTTTGAAAGCCCGCCTCCAGATGCCATCTTTATAAATTTCTGGCTGTGGTTCCTTGGATGAAGAATAAAATTTCCACTGGAGATCAAAATTATAAGGTGGGGTTGGCTGGAGTTCGAATGACAATTTATCCATGATAATCACTTAAATTCAATTTTATTTATAACTATCTCCGCCAATTTTGATAACTATGTTCTGTACCTGATCCCAAGTGCTTTTATTATGTCCCTCTGCTTCTTGCTCATCTCTGTCGTCAAGGTAGTCCCATCTCGCAGAACGACCTTCCCGATCTTACTGAGCTCCAGGAGCTCATGAGGCGACATTGCCGGAACTCTATAAGCAGCGACCTTATTTTATCCAGATCATCCTTCATCACCCTGAGCGCCATATCCACGTCATTTTTAGAACGATAGTAATCCAGCATTTCATCCCACCTAAGTTTTTTGCTGGAAATCATTTTCGTTTCATTAACAAGAGATTTAACTTTACCTCTTCTCGAAGAAAGCAATTGCAGAAGGAACTAATATATCAAAGAATCGCTCTTCAAATACTGGGATAAGATGGAGGGACAGGGTTATACACATTAAACACAGAAAGTGAACCCGTACAGGAATTACTGAGGATAGAATCGATGCCGGTAAAGAGTGCAATGGACGAAGCCCACGAAGACAAGGCGAAAGAGAAAGTTCCCGTTCCAGTGTGAGTTGACACCCACCTCAGCTTAATAATTTTCTATCCATTCTATTATCATGGCAGTTCATCTCTCCTACCACAGGGGTTCCATACTGATCAGGGGGACTCACGTCCCGAACAGCAGGTGGGATGAGCGTTCCAAGTGTTACAGGGCACTGGCTCTGCACTATCCAGACATCTTGAATTATCTAAAGGGGACTCTCAACGAGTACGCATCCGATTTTATTGTAAGGGATGGGATGGATATCGAAGACGAGGTATTAGATCCGATACCGTGTCCCAGATTTAAACCTCCTGGATATAAATTAAGGGACTATCAGAGAAAGGCGGTCGATTCATGGTTAAAATCGAAAAGAGGAATTATCGTATTGCCGACGGGCTCCGGTAAGACCCTAGTGGCTGTAAATATAATCTTCGAGTTAAATGTCCCCTCTCTAATTGTTGTCCCAACCCTGGATTTGGTGAGGCAGTGGAGGTCCGTATTAAGGGAGTCATTTGATATGGAGATAGGGGAATACTCCGGCGAGGAGAAGATACTAAGACCCGTAACGGTTGCAACCTATGATACCGCTTACCTCTGTGCCGAGGAGCTGGGGAATAAATTCCTATTGCTGGTATTTGATGAGGTTCACCACCTGCCCTCGGAGGGTTACAGACATATCGCGGAGATGTTCTGTTCCCCCTATAGATTGGGCTTGACAGCAACCTATGAGCGAGCAGATGGACTACACGGGGAATTGCCCAGGCTGGTTGGCGGTGTTGTGTTCGAGGAGAAGGTATCAAGGCTGAGCGGGAAACACCTGGCTGAGTACTCACTGAAGAGGATATATACCGAGCTGACGGATGAAGAGAAAATAGAATACAAGAAAAATTACGATTATTACCGAAACTATCTAAGGACGCACAACATCTCATTGAGAAGTGCGAGGGACTTCAAGTTTTTTATAATGAGGACCGGCAGAGATCCGGAGGCGAGGAAGGCTTTATTGGCGAGGCACAGGGCAAGGAAGATAGCATTAAATTCATCCTCCAAATTGAGGGTACTGTCCCGTCTATTGCAAAAACACTCCAAGGACAGAGTAATTATATTCACGGAGCACAACGATCTGGTCAGAATGATATCGCACAAGTTTCTGATACCCTCCATTATCCATACAACGAGGAAGGAAGAGAGGCAGGATGTGCTGGAAAAATTCAAACATGGAATCTATCCCAGAATAGTGTCATCGAAGGTTCTGGATGAGGGTGTTGATGTTCCGGAGGCGAATATTGGGATAATACTAAGTGGTACCGGGAGTAAGAGGGAGTTTATCCAAAGACTCGGTAGAATATTGAGAAAAAAAGGGAATAAGAAAGCAGTTCTGTACGAGATAGTATCCAGGGAAACCACAGAGGTTAGAAGCTCCTACAGAAGGAGGACGAAATAATGCTGCCGTCAAATCTATTAATCACCAGAAAAAGGAAGGGCAGGATAAAGCCCGCATTTGCGGAGATAACAGAGGAAAACTTGGGTATAGCGGAGAGCATAATTAATCTATTCTCCAGGTGCATTGGAAAGAGGTATTCTGTCCTGCTGGATGAATTTCAGATGCTGGAGGAATCATCAGCTATAGACTACAGGGTTCCCAGGTCTCTGTTTATACTGCTGGAGAGGAGGATAATCACGGAGGAACCATCTCATGATCCCTTTCTCCTGAGACGGACCGTATTTGAGATAGCCAGTTATAAACCCATTATCTCGGAACGGGACAGGGAGATGGTGTTTGAGAGATCCTCAGCAGAGCTCGGAATATCCAGGAGGGAGTTGGAAGAGAATCTATGGGCGGATGAGGACCCAATTATAAGGGAATTTTCACCCATCACGCCGGATGAATTAATAAGCCTGTATAACCTCTCATTGTTACAAACCCTGTTGTTCAAGGCCGATGTGCTGGAGATCTCTCTATCGAATCCGGATGTACTATCCCTGAGGAATCTACTGAGAGAGCTAAGATTTTATGGTTTAATGTATGATATATGGAGGTCCGGCGACAGAATAAATATAACTATCGATGGCCCGATATCTGTTCTGAAATTAACAAGGAGGTATGGGGTGGCGATGGCCAGATTCATTCCATCCCTCTTGAATGTAAGGGGCTGGTCACTGAGGTCCGGGATTCTGGACAACAAGAAGATATTTGAGTTTCAACTCGGGGAGGAAGAGTTTGATAGATACCATAAAAAATGCGTGGAAGAAGAGAGAGTGAAACCGGCTTTTGATAGCGCGGTAGAAGAGAATTTCTATCGGCAATTCAATTCTCTAAATACCGGGTGGCTATTAAAGAGGGAACCGGGACCCCTTATAAAGGACTCCGTTGTCATATTCCCAGATTTTTGCTTTGTTGGTTATAACCGAAGGATCTTCATGGAGATCGTTGGTTTCTGGACCCGGGAGTATATAGAAAAGAAGATGAAGAAGCTGGAATTATTCCCGGAGCTCATAGTATGCGTCAATAACGAATTAAGGTGTTCCCCAAATTTCCGTCTACCATCAGAACTAAAGAACGTGATCTTCTACAAAAAAGTGATTCCTCTAAATGAGATTCTCAATATATTAAAAAAATACGAGGCGGAAGAACTGGAGAGGGAGCTAAAACTCATTGATAATAATTTTAAGCGGCCAACATCCCCGATAGTTACGGTAGATGAACTGTGCTCCGAGATGAAGGTTTCTAAGGTTGCCGTTAAAAGCTTTCTGCAAAGGGGTGTTGAGGGATATGTTTTTACAGGCAGTCTCCTTGTATCAAAGAGATTAATGGACGAAATATCTGATAAATTAGATAAACTGCTGGGGAAGGCAACCTATGCTCAGGCATTGGATATTATCGGGGAGTTCATTCCATCAAAACAGGAGGAAATTTTTGATGCACTGGGTTTTACGGTTGACTGGAGAAGCCTCAACGTCGAAAATTCAATTATAAGGAGGAAAGCCTACATAAAGAATGACATCATGCGAAGTTAGGTGGCGATGTCCGATAAGTCATCGAAACTGTTTGTTGTTTGTTCATATACCTGAACTAAAAGTAACACTAAATGAAGTGTAGTGCATAACTCGAGGATATAATTCCTAACAAATCTTGCATATATCCTGTAGTATATCTGCATTGCGATGAAGTTCACGAATATCGATAACAGCATACTCGGTGCCAACTACAAATGACCGCATAAACTGCTTCATCTGTTCTCTTTGGCTTCCTGTCTCTATGACAAGATATTTTCTTTTAGAGGATCCCATAGTGAAGATATTCCCGATGAGAGAACAAATCTCGAGATACATCACAGATATGCTCCTTTGGCAGAGAACGTCCTGATGTCAACCGAGTAAATCTTTCCCCCACGATCCCTGAGCGAGGTAACGATAATATTCAACGCCTGATTTATCGCCTTTTCGTCTAAACCCGTTATCTCTATAAATATATCCCTTGTATTTTCCGTCACCCTGGTTAATTCGCCATTTATTATCGGCGGAAATGAGAGAACGTTCTTATTTTTGTCTAATATTATCGGATATCTATCGAAATTTTCGAGGATCCACCCATAGGAGATCCCCTTTGGGTGTCTCTCCAGAATCTGTCTTAGATTCATTCTCTCGTTCATGTCCAACGGTACGAAGGAAACCTCGGTTGGTTTTACGGTCTTATATAAAAACGGTTGCTCTATATTCTTCATGTCGTGAACGCCGATAGATACCCTCTTCCTGTTCCTTCCGTGGGTTATGTGTAGCTTCTCCTGCAGATCCATTAAAGATTTAAGCCTTTCATCATTCAGGGATATCTCTTTAACTAAAGCGGCCGTAATACATGGTCTGACCGAGGATACGGAGGGGTCGATGAATAATCTTACATCGGAATCCTCAATCTTTGTTTCCACAAAACCCGTCTCTATACTTAGTATTCCTTTCAGTGCCCTCGCAAACCCCTCAATGCTCAACAGATCCGGTCTATTTGGAAAGACCTCCATCACGATCTTTTCTGAGTCAATGCTCTCCAGATCGACCCCTAACATAGAAATTCTGTCTTTCAGCTCCGACGGTTTAAATCTCTTTCCCAGGAGACTTATCAATTCCCGAAACTTGAATTCTACGGTGGGCATTTTGATTTATTTAGTTTAATTTATAGGGTTTTCATCCATAATTAATCCAAATGTTGGCCATTCACACGGAGGACATAAAGATCGCATCCAATGACCTGGGTGAGATATGTAGAATTGTCTCTTTTATCCTCTTGGTGCCAATCCCCGTAGCTTTTCTTTGCTCTGAAAGCCACGATCTCTTCACGGTTCTGAGGGAAGCCTCCACATTTCTAATTCCCTCATTTGTTCTGTATCTACTGTACCTTGGGTTCAAAAAGATAAGGGTGGATACTCCCCCAAGGACAAAACACACGATGATAACCGTTTCAATCGCATGGTTGCTCATCGCATTAGTGGGTTCTCTTCCATATACCCTGAGCGGTACCCTGGATCCCATGGATTCCTTCTTTGAGTCCATGTCCGGCTGGACAACAACGGGGATGACCATGATCCAGTTTCCAGAGAATGTCGACAGGGGTATCCTTTTTTACAGAGGTTTAACACAGTGGGTTGGAGGTGTCGGGATCATTGTATTGGCGTTGGTTGTTTTCATGCGACGAGGGACCATTGCCATGGATTATTATGCATCCGAGGTTGGTGAGCAGAGGATAAAACCGAGATTAAAGAGTACCATATATGAGACGTGGAAGATATACTCCGTTTATACC
>QMZJ01000084.1 GCA_003663115.1 Candidatus Altarchaeales archaeon
CCGAGTTTGTGGATCACTTCGCGAGGGTGCGGCCGGAATTTAATCCGGGAAGAAAGCCGAGAGAGATAACGGATTATTAGAGAGCAGGTAAAACAATAGATCTGCCTGTAGGCACAAATTACCTCGTCCATTCAATTTGATCTTCAAGAAGATCCCCGGCAGGATGAGATGGCACGGGGATATGAAATCCAGGATATCCTATTACGGAAAAATTCTAACCCAATTTTGCTGCATCGCCCCTGACCAGGACCCTAGTTTTTTCATGAATCTTCAACACCTCTTCGAGTTTTTCCCTATTAATGCCTTCAAGATAGTGAAAATGAGGGGGGAAAAACTCTGGATCACGAACCTTTGTTAAGAGAAAGTTCTTCAGATCCTCTGGAATGACCTCATCCGGGATCTTCTCTGGATCTTTCACGAATTCGTCATAGCTATTTTCCCATGTTTTTACCGTATCCATAACGGTGGATCTTCCACCGCGCATATATGCCAAAATAATAATCAGTAAGAAGCGAATATCTGTCGCAGCGAGACCGACATTGGAATAGGGAATTGCATATTTATTCCCGTTAAATACAACTGATATGCCCTTTTCTGCCTTTACCTCTTTAAGCATCTTGTAATCCGTTATGCTGTCGCCAACAACTATTAGCTCGGACAAACTCTTTTTTACCTTTTTAGCGATCCTTAGGGTTGCGTCTACTTTTCTCTGACCCCCGATTACAACCACCCTTCTCATCACGTCCTCCAGTTCGGTCCCCACAATATCTCTATAATAGAATCTATCCAGCCTCTCCTTTATCCTATTGTCATCATTTATGTTGGGATAGAGCTTTTTAAGTATATCTCTTTCGAGATCTTCGATCAGAGAAGTGCTCAATTCTCCTATCTCCTCCTTAAATTCGTCTAATGGAAAGAAGGTACAATAGATTCTCTCCGGTGGAATCCCTATCTGCTCCCCCACATTGTATGCATGTTGCTGATAGCTTGTGGAGATTATATATGGAACCCACCCCAACTGCTCGAGCCTAGAAATTAAAAATCTTGAACCATCAATGATCTTTGCTCTCTCCGAAACCTTTAGAATATCTCTCTCGGATATGTCGTGATAGATCAGAAAGGGAACGATCAATGCTAATGTATCGCCCGGTTCATAGTTTTTCCTTCTCTCCAAGGTAAGAAGATCGTCGTATCTGCTTATGACCTCAAAGATCTCGTGCCCGTTATCGACTAGATCCATCACCTCATAGGCGTTGTCCTGTGGTGAAAGTGGTCCCTCCAGGTCAAAACAGATTATATTTCTGGTCATCTTTTACGTCTATATTAATTATCTCATTTTTGTAATATATTATGAAATGTTGACCATAGCCGAATTAATTGCCGGGATTACTACCCTTTTTTTACTACTCGCGAGCTACTTCGATCTGAGAACCGGTGAGATACCGGAGAAGCTCACCCGGGGGCTTATTGTCATAGTTATCACTACAGCCATGATATATTCTCTCTGCAGAGTAAATCCCTCATTTTTATTATCATCGGTGGTTGTGGGCACAGGCTTTTTTATTTTTGGGTACGTAATGTTTTACCTGGGTGAATGGGGGGGCGGCGACGTCAAATTACTGGCGGGGATCGGTTGCTCCCTTGGTTTCTTGAACTCAACGAACTACTTTACAGAGGCTTTCTCCCCCCTCTATTTAGAGGGAATTTTTCCCTACTACATAGATTATTTCATAAATCTCGCAATAGTATCGTCTCCATATATCATCATTTATTCATTCCTCCTCGGTTTGATGAAGCCACAGGTCTTTGAAGAATTTACGGGTTACCTCGGGAAAAGAAATTCCATTCTACTCGTTCTTTTATCCCTGGCTCCCTTCCTACTCGCTTTAAATCTGGGTATGAACAGACTGGCCTTGATCTATCTATCTGTCCCCCTTCTTGTCTTAATATCCCTTTACCTCAAGGCGGTGGAAGAGATAGCCCTACAAAAAACGGTGGATGTTGGCGAGCTAAAAGAGGGAGATATCCTTGCCAATGATCTAATTGTAGACGGGAGAAAGATCGCAAGCAAAAGGAAGATGGAGGGCCTCGATAGAAATCAGATAACTGAGATAAAAAGATTGGCATCGGAGGGTAAAATATCAAACGTAAGGGTCAGGTGGGGGATCAGGTTTGCACCGATCCTCTTCCTCGCATTTCTACTAACTCTAATCTTTGGAGACGTTCTGGAGATGATCGTTGCATCTATACTGACAACTTAAATAAACCACCTTTTAATATTTTATATGAACCCGGAGGTCAAGAGGATATTAAAAGAGAGCATACCGATACTGATTCTCTGCGCCATTGGGGGGATTGTGGCGGGGATAATGCTGCAGGGGATGGAGCGAGAATTACTGAAGATCCCGGGACTCTTGATTCTATTGCCCGCAATTCTCGGAATGAGGGGGAATATAAGTGGTGCATTGGGTTCCAGGCTGGCATCTGCCTTGCATCTCGGTTTAATTGATCCCGAATTAAAATGGAATAAACACCTTAGCAATAATGTTTTGGCAACAATGTTGCTCAATGTATTAATGTCCTTCCTCTTGGGATTAATTTCCTACGCGGCCTATGAACTCACAAACTTCAAAAATCACGCAAATGTTCTGGAATTAACGGCGATAGCGGTTATTGCGGGGGTTCTTGCCGGTCTAATTTTAACGGCACTCTCTGTATTATTGGCGATACTCACGTATGCAAGGGGCCTTGATCCAGACAATATATTAATGCCCTCATTATCAACAGTTGGTGACATTATAACGGTTATCTGCTTGTTATTTGCCGTTAGAATCGTAGGCTATATACCCTATATTTAAAAACAGATAAACAATATAATTTAATTAGTAACTATAAAATCAACAGCTCCACAAAGGTAGAGTTGAACCCAAAACTATATGTCAAAAAACAAAAAAGGAGGTGCAAGCGCAAGTAAAGGATACTGTGATTTCTCTGTGACATAAAGCAGTATCCTTGCGTGTTTGTAATGACGGAACAGGAAGTTGATGAGATTGTAGATCAGGCGATCTCTCACAAGAGAAACGTCAAAGATATCTTGGTGGAGATGAAGGATACATCCGAGCTGATGGTGGATCTCGCTTATTCTGCCCTATTAACCAACAGTAAGGATATCGCCGAGGAGGTACGGGAGCTCGAAGAGAAGATGGACAATCATAGGTATGAAATAGAGGCAATGTTATTACTATCTGCAAGAACACCCGAGGATGCCGCAGATCTCTCTGGAATTCTCCACGTGGTGGTTGCTGCGGAGGACATAGCCGATGCCGCAGAGGAGATAGCGGACGTTGTTCTTCGGGGGGTTGGTGACCATCCGATCTATAAGAAAATGCTAGGTGAGGCGGAAGAACAGGTTGTGAGGACAAAGGTTGTAAGTGGATCCGAACTTATTGGAAAGACACTTGGGGATATGCGGGTCTCTTCAAGGACAGGCTGCTATATCAGAGCGATCAGGAGAGGGTCGGCATGGATCTACGATCCAGATAGAAATACCAAGATCTTTGAGGGGGACGTGTTAATCGCCAGCGGTACCAAATCTGCCGTAGACGCGTTGATAGAGCTGAGTAAGGGAGAAAAGTCCGTTACTGAGGAATAGGACTTTTAACTCATACGAATAACAATCCTATCATCCTTCGATACGATATCCTCTTTGAGTATCCTTTTTCTCCCCACCTTAAGGCCCACAAATTTCGAGCCGTCCAGCAAAACCCTGTTTACTTTTCCCATCCTCTCCCCCGCCTCGTTATAAACCTCGCGGTTCGAAAATTCATCTATTAACCTCTGCCTTGCGCGTATTTCCTCTATAAATAGATATTCTGTAACCTTGATTACACCAACAAATATGAGGATACCCACTAATACGGAGATGATAAAATTGGCAATACCCAGAGGTTCGAACCAGAAGCTTGCGCCGGATTCTACCATCAACTTTATTAAAAAGGCGAATGCGAGAAAAACCAGATCCGTGCGAACGTTTAGATACCTACCGGTTGAATAATCGTCAATGATCTTACCAACAACCGCAATGACAATTGCCGCCAATATAAGATCTGCGGAGCCCTTAATAAAAGCAGCCGACAGACCTATAAGGCTTATTGGGTTTCTCCTGACAATTTCGTCATATCCATATCCCAGTGCCACCATAAAGATAACGGCCGCGGTCAGATAGGTCAAAGTGCTGATCTTTTCCACAGATAGCGACTTGAAAAATTCCGACGTTCTGGAGAAGAAATCCTCCTCATAGCCGAAGCCCTTTATGAGCAAATAGATTCCAATTATCGCGAATATCATATTCATGGCCTGTAGCATTATCCCAAATGCCCCTCCAATTGCTAAGAGAATTAAAGCCAAGCCCGGAATTCCGAAAACCAGTCTCGCTAAGTTTGGATCCCCTTCAACCTCCTTGATGAAGTGAATTATCTTGAAATATGCCCTCTCCAGCTCCTGGCTCTGCCTTACAATTACCGTCTGTACCGAATTGATCTTGGTTCTTGATTCAATGATGGGTATTACCTGTTCATCCTCCACCCCATCGGTAACCAGAATAATCCCATCAGGTTTAAATTTTTCGATTAATTCATCCAGCTGTCTTGCTATCTCTGCGTCCGATGACACGCCAACTCTCTTATCCCCGGTTAATGTGGCTATTTCGGTATTCAGCTCTTTTGCTATTTTTACGGCTGCAAATATCGCGTTAACATCGGTATCCTCTGGATCTGCCAAGGCCAGTTCCTCTGCTACGGCAATATTTCTGTCGACTCCGATAATGGGGCCCTTTGCGTTCGTTTTTTTGCCTATATCGTCATCTCGATCGACACAGATAACTAAACTTTCCATCCTTTATATTCATTTTGTTTTTTAAAGCTATATGTTAATAAATATATACTTTACCTATAACTGCTCTATAGTATAGGAGGTATAAAAAATGGCAAAAGAAAGGAAATACTATGAACTAAGAGTGGGTGAAGAGAAACACGTCTTCACCGGAAAAACACCGAGACAGGCTGCATTAAAGGCGGCAACAAGGGGGTTTAAAGACATACGGTTGAGAGAGAGAGGAAGAAGGAATAAGGACGGCACGTATTCTATCCACGTGTTCAAGGGTGATGTCAAGATAGTAGACGCACCAGAAAACAGACCAGACTGGCTACCGGCAAAGGTCAAAAAACCAATAGTCAAGAAAACAGGGGTTGAGAGAGTCAAGAAGATCTAATTTTCCCTTTTTCTTTTTTTATTTATTTTTTAATATGATTACCCTCGGTGGATCTACTTCTAAGAGGCTTGCGGAGTCGGTTTCAAAGAAATTGGGGTCAGAACTGGGCTCAATTGATTATAGAAGATTTCCAGATGGCGAGATCTATCTCAGACTCTTGTCCGACGTTAACCACAGGGACTGTGTTCTAATAGAGACAACGGATAGCAATGACGCCCTAATAGAGCTCCTCTTGTTGCTTGATCTGCTTAGAGATCTTAACGCAGGAAAGATTCATACCGTCGTGCCCTATCTCGGATATTCACGTCAAGATAGACGGTTCAAGGAGGGGGAGGCCTTTAGCGCGAGAACGATTCTGAAGCTGATCGATCAGTTCTCAGATTCGATCTTAACCGTAAACTGCCATTTCCTCGATTTCGAGGGCGAATTTAGCTTTGAGGGTGTAAAGATCAGGAATCTGGATGCATTCCCTCTCCTCGCAGAATATTCTAAAAATAAATTAAAGAAGCCAGTTCTCA
>QMZJ01000085.1 GCA_003663115.1 Candidatus Altarchaeales archaeon
AAATACCTGGAGAGGTGATATTATGGCTGAAAAATTCGTCAGGGTAAATGTTACTCTATACAGAGATATGCTCAAAGAAGTTGATTCGTTTGCTAAAAAACGGCATGAAGGCAGATCAACAGCCATCAGGCAGTTGATATCCGCGGGATTACGGGAGAGGAATAAGAAAGAGGTTGTAAAGGCTTACAGAGATAACAGGATCACGCTGAGAGAGGCTGCCAAGTTATTATCTGTGGACTACTGGAAAGTGCAGGATATCTTGGCTGAGGAGGGCATGCCGATATCTGATCTTACAGAAGGTGAAGTAAAATCCAGAATGAAAGAGGTGAAAAAAGACACATTTTGAAGATTAGTCAATAAAACTATAAAGAAGATTTTGCCTTAATGTTGATTTCTGAGTTCTGCGTAAAACGTATTTATAACAGAACTACCAATGGGATAATATGAAGGAAGGTGTGATCCTGTTGCTTATTGTGTTATTATGTTCTTGTATTCAACAGGAACCCAAGATAGAGTATCAATGCCGGGATGGGAGCATAGTTATGGATCCATCAGAATGTCCATCTACAACCACTACAACAACTACTACCTCAACTACTACTACCTTACCGTGCCAGTGGACAGATAAAACCTGCAGGATATATTGCTCTCAGGAGTGCGGTCCGAGACCGTTAGAATTTTGCCGGGTTAATGAAACAACATGCAGATGCGAATTCAGGTGCGGTACGACAACCACAACTACCACAACTACCACAACAACAACCACCCTAAGGAAATGGCTGACAGAACAAGAAATTGATGAGGCAATAGACTGGGGTGAACAGAATAAATTCAATCTGTCCAATCTACTCAGTAAGTATGCTTATCCGAATTACTCTGCGGGCTATGAGCATGTCATAGTCTATACCCCGTATCTGAATCTCGCTCTGGAGGCCGCCTCGAGAGCCAGGGAGTACAGAACCTTGAATCGATCGGAGATCAGTGAGATTATAACCGATAGAGAGATAATGTTCCGTGTAAAGCTATACGGTGACTCGAAGGGTTTTGCAGATGATATCAGGGCAGTTATAAAGGTCGGGGGAAAGGTTATCCATCCGATAAGATCAAGATTTGATGATTCACCAGAGACAACGGCGTACTGGCCGGACTCACCGGCGTATTTTGCGGTTAACACCTACGTCTTCGAGGATTACGAGGAGATAAAGGATAGAGTGATAAAATTTGTCGTTATAAAATATACGGGGGAGGATGTTTACAGGATAGATATGTCGAATTATAAATGAGTTCTATATCTCAATTCCCGCAAGATTTCCCTTATCATTTCTTCACCCACATCTAGATCAAATGTATCCTTCAGGGCATTCCTTATAGTTTCTACCTCTCTCACCTTCTGCTCCCTCATGACCCCATCTATCAGGTTGCACAGATCCTCGGTGATATTCCATGGAAAGATAATCCATCTCCACTCTTCGATCCTTTCTGCATAGAAATCCGGCTCGAATTTTGACCTTATTTTGTGCATCAGTGTTGCCGTTTTTATCTCCTCGGGATTTAGACCCCTGATGTGGTCGATACAGAGTTTTATACTCTCTCCAGTATCGGTCAGATCATCTACCAGCAGGATTTTTTTACCGCTTAAGTCGATATTTAATGGGAACTTCAATTCTGCCTTCCCCGTCTCCGTTGCGGTTATTCCCCAGTGCTCAACCTTCAGGGCCAGCAGATCCTTAATTCCGAGCAGATCCGAGAGATTCATCGCCGGGACCCACCCTCCCCTGGTAACGCCAATTATGAAATCCGGCCTGTATCCGGAATTCCTTATTTTTTTCGCCACCTCCTTGGAGAGATTCCACATATCATCCCAGGAGCGGAGTTCGCACTGGAATTTTTTCATTATATAAAAGTAGGTAACGGGAAATAAAATAATACGTTTTCTCAGACACCCGTTCTTCACCAAGATGGCAGAAATTCATCTCCTCTCGATCTTCAGGGTATAGCCCAATCTCCTCGCTTCATCTATGAGAAATTTTTCGACCTCTTCGGAGTAGTTCTTTGAGACAAGAACGTTGTTAAAATGATGAAACTTGTATTTCTTTTCCCTGGGAAAGGAAGACGTAAGGAGTTCAAAGATGATATCGTTATTTGGAAATTCAAATCGTCCAACCGGGGCGTATTCGCCCTCCCTGACGTGAAGTATTACTTTTATCTCCCCCCTGTGTTCTACAGATTTTTCTTCCCCGGGCAGTTCCTCGGGAGGTTCCTCTAATAGCTCCTCCAGCACCTCGGCCTCCTCTCCCCCCTCTTCGCCCAGCTCTTCAGGTTTCTCCTCCTCTTTCAGCAGTCCCTGTTTCTCCATCTCGCTCAGAAGTTCTCGCCCCCCGAGGGCGGTTTCTTCCCCTTCTTCCGGCTGTTCCGGTCTCTCCGGGCCCTCCCCCGTTCCCTCTTCTTTTTTCTTCTCGAATCTATCGTATCCTTCCCTGTATTCCTCCTCCAACGAATCCTCTTCCGCCATTCTATCCACCAAGCAGCAAATTCATAAACTCTGTGCCTTCTTTAATGCCGTACGAACCCAACTCTGCAGATCTTTCACTATATGATTCAACGGAATCTCCTTTTCTTTCTGTTGAATAGATCGCAAAGGGTACTGGATCTGTGGTGTGGGTGCGCACCTCTATCGGGGTCGCGTGATCCGGCAGTACCGCTATTGTAAGTTCCTCACCCCTTAATGAATTAAGGATTTTACCAATAAGTCTTTTATCCAGATCCTCGATGGCTTTTATCTTTTTATTTACATCTCCCTCGTGCCCGGCCTCGTCTGGGGCCTCCACATGGATGTAGACGAAATCCCTTGTCTCTAAAGCTTCCATCGCCATCTCGGCCTTACCCTCATAATTCGTGTCCAGATATCCAGTGGCCCCGGGAACATCAATTACGTCTAAACCAAGATAAACTGCTATACCTCTGAGTAGATTCACTGCCGATATCAGGGCGCCATTGAGTCCAAATCTCTCCTTAAATCTCGGCAGTTCCAATCTCTTGCCCGCCCCCCAGAACCAGAGCATATTGGCTATTAATTTTCCTTTTTTCTTCCTCCTGAGGTTTACCGGATGACTCTCAAGTATGGGTTTTGATCTTAAAATCAATTTATTTAATAGCCTTGAAGTTTCTCTTCCCGACTCATTCAATGGTTTGATTAAATTATCGGCTATTTTTTTGCCCATAATATCATGTGGCGGATTACACCGGATGGCTGTTGAATATCTACTGGACCTAAGGACGAGGATGTGCCTGTAACCAACTCCGGGGTGAAATTTTATCTCTCGAGTGCCAAATCTTTCCTCAACAAGGTTTATCAGCTCTATGGCCTCCTCCGTACTTATATGCCCACCGCTGTAATCCTTTAGAATACCATTTTCCTCCGTAATTAGATTGCATCTCAGTGCTATATCATCCTTTCTCAATTGTATGCCCATACTCATAGCTTCTAATGGACCCCTGCCGCCCGTATAGTATCTCCTGGGATCGTAACCCAGAACCCTGAGGTTTGCTATATCGCTCCCAAGGGGCATATCCTCCGATAGGGTTTTTAAGAGACCGCAACGGCCATTCCTTGCAATAAAATCCATATTCGGCTTTTTTGCTACCTCCAGGGGCGTTTTTCCATTCAATTTCCTCAATGGACGATCTGACATCCCATCCCCAAGAATGACGATATACTTCATTCTATATCCTCTTACTCTTAATTATATTTTTACCTCCTTAATAATTTACGTGATGAGATGATCCCAGAGAAGATCACTATTAGAGAATTCAATAGGAATGATGCGAAAGACATAGTAAAACTTCATTCGGAATCCTCAGAAAATTTTGAGGAACAGGAGATTACAGAGGACTTTATCCTGAATATAGCCAATAGGAACGACTTCAGGTTCTTTATCATAACACTGAGCGGAAAGGTTATTGGATTTATTGGCGTTCTGTTTCACGTAAATGTTGGTAGAGCTGAAATAGGTCCAATATGTATACGTTCCATCCACAGAGGGAGAGGTATTGGTACAAGGCTCCTAAATCATGCGATGGAATTCCTGAGGCAGAGGGGGATACGCAGGGTAATAGTGAGAATAAAATCCGAGAACACGGGGGCCCTGAGGTTCTTCAGGAAAAATGGGTTCATCGAGGAGGGATACTTCAGGGAGTATACAAGAAAAGGTGAGGACGTCATCCAGCTAAGGAGATTTATTTAGGTGTGCTGTGTTTAACTCGTAAAATCCCGATAGTACGCGCGACTTATTGTGTCATGTGGACTGTTGCTTGGTCTTGGAATTGGGGTTATGCGTTGTTCTTTCTCTTTATGGCATTTGCATTTGTTTTCAATACTCTATGATTCTGTAGATAAATTTAGATTTATGGTATCCTGCTCGATGGGTTCGCTGAGGTGGATGTGAAAGCCACGACGTCGAACAACAATAAAACCTGCCTTAGTTAGAGCCTTTAGAACCTAGACCCAAGGTTAATCGCCCTCTCCGGACACCTCTCTAAGCACTCAAAACACCTTATACAATCACTCGCATCCGGATTTACCCCGCCCTTATCTTTATCTTCGGTTCTCATCGGACAAAATTCTTTGCAGATCTCACATCCTTTACAATCCCCAAGATTTAATCTTACTACACTAAATTTATTTGCAAGAGAGAGCAATGCCCCCAGTGGACACAAAAATCTGCACCAGAATCTCGAAATAAAGACAGAGATGAAGAGAAATATTCCCAGGATTAATGGAAGCCAGTGAAACCTGGTGAGCAGATCCAAGGGAACCTGACTTATATGCCCAGAAACCCCCAGAGCCATAATTATGAAAAGTAAGAGGAAGATAAATTTTACTCCAGGTTTAGGATTTATCGGGAGGTCCCCCTTCTTTGAAACCCCTCTTGAGATCCAATTTAAAAAATCCTGCAGAGCTCCGAAGGGACAGAAAAAGGAGCAGAATGTCCTTCCCGAGAAAATTGTCAGTGCCCCAATGAATAATAACAAAGGCTTACGAAGATACTTTGAGGGACACCAGAATACCGGACAGGAATCACACATTATCCACGGAATAGAACAGGGGCAGTAAAAGATGGCGAGGAATAAGGGAAAAAGAAAGAAAAGAGAGATGATCTGAATTCCCGAGCGAAAGATCTTTAACCTTGTCATTTCATCATCTCCCGAAAATTTTTTGCATCTTTCAGCATAGACAGGTTATTAAAAAATACGTAGTTTTCCTCTTTATCACAGAATTTCTTAAGCTCCAGAAGGTCTTTTTCTGTGTAATCATACCTCAGATTGTATCCCGGCTTCCCGTGAAGCCTGAAGTAATTTATACCTCCAGAGACCGGGGTTTCTTTAAATGGGTCAGTACAGTGAACTAAGTCCAGGGAATCACATATATCTTTAATCTCTTTTCTTTCCCAATCTCCTCTCGGTTCCCACGCACAGATAAATCCCTTTCTCTTTATCTTATCAAAGAATTCCCTCATATTCTCCTTATTTTCCTGGGTTGGTCTAAAAGATGAAGGAGACTGAAAGATTATAACATTAACATTTAATATCTTAGCGATCTCCCTCGTTCTTTCCCAGGCCTCAAAAACCCCTTTACTCGGCTGGAAAGATCCATATCTTCTATCCTTTAGCTCTTCCTTTAGCCTTCTGTATGTTGGAGATGAGGGATGATGAGTAATAAGCTGGGATGCTTTCAGAGTAAACTCAAAATCCTCT
>QMZJ01000086.1 GCA_003663115.1 Candidatus Altarchaeales archaeon
ATATCCGGCAAAGAAGCATCCATTACAAAGGCTTATCGACAGGATCCGGGAGATATTCATCGCTATGGGTTTCAAAGAGATAAGGGGTCCTTTGGTGGAGAGTTCCTTCTGGAATTTCGATGCCCTCTTCGTTCCCCAGGATCATCCCGCAAGGGATATGCACGATACATTCTATCTGAAAAATCCGAAGCGTATTGAAATTCCATCGTTTAAGAAATTCAAGGAGAGGATCAGGGATACCCACGAGCACGGAGGGACTACCGGTTCCACCGGATGGGGATACAGGTGGGATGAAAAACTGGCTAAACTGCCGTTGATGCGAACCCATACCACTGCGGTTACCTGCAGGTATCTAACTCAACTAAAGAAAAGGGATCTACCGGCAAAGGTATTCTGTATAGGTAAGGCATTCAGAAATGAGGCGATAGATTATAAGCATCTGCCAGAATTCTACCAGGTTGAGGGAATCGTTGTTGACGAGAATGCAAATTTCAGGAATCTTTTGGGTATCCTGGATGAATTCTATCGTAAGATGGGTTTTAAGGTGAGGTTCAGACCCGCATTCTTCCCTTATACTGAAATGAGCGTTGAGCCGGAGACCTATATAGAGGAAAAGGGATGGATAGAGCTTGGAGGGGCCGGGATCTTCAGACCGGAGGTAGTGAAACCATTACTTGGTTTTGACTGTCCGGTCCTTGCCTGGGGTCTCGGCCTGGACAGGGTTGTTGCCCTGTGTCTGGGTCTGGGCGATATCAGGGATCTATATATCTCCGACCTGGATTGGCTGAGAAGAAGCAGGATTGTTTAGAACTCTGAAGAAATCAGATGTTTTTCGAAGATTTCCCCAAGCTTTGCAAAGAACTCATGGTTTCTGGTTATATGAAACCCCATGCGATCAGATAAGCCTCTTTGATTCGAACCTATGTCTCGACCCCCGTCTCAGTAATTCGTTTCCCCAGCCTCTATAAGCTCGATAGGTATAAATGACCGAAGACCTTTACGACCATCGAAATTAACAGGGCCAATATAATACCAAAAGGTATTATCTTGGAATTGACGAGGGTAGATTTTTAGGATAGGGTTCTATATAGTTATCTCAGAAGCGGTTCAAGAAAGATTTATGCACAGCTGGTGATAAATACATAGGATGAAAGTAATCAGATATTCCGAGGAGGATAAGATCAAAGAACTTCTGGAAAGGAAGACTCTAAACCTCAACGGGGTTCTGGCATCGGTAAGAGAGATACTGGAGAATGTAGAAGAGAGGGGTGATTCCGCTCTTATAGACTACACAAAAAAATTTGACAAATTTGATTTAACAAGAGAAAACATCGGGGTCTCCAGGGAGGAGATCAAGAAAGCTAATTCTCGGGTTAATGAAAAGCTGATAAAGGCATTAAAGCACGCCCACAGGAATATAACGAGATTCCATGAAGGGCAGATGAGAAGGATAGGGGAAGAATGGAATATAGAAACCGAGAAGGGCGTCATTGTCGGGGAGAGGGTTACTCCAATTGAGAGCATAGGAGCGTACATCCCCGGGGGTA
This sequence comes from Candidatus Altarchaeales archaeon, assembly GCA_003663115.1. GTDB lineage: Archaea > Altiarchaeota > Altiarchaeia > IMC4 > QMZM01 > QMZJ01. Next base: position 1,548 of record QMZJ01000086.1, read on the forward strand.
GGACATCCTATCCATCAACCGTTTTGATGACGTGTATCCCTGCAAGGGTTGCTGGTGTTAAAAGAGTGGCTATAGTTTCTCCCCCACCGATCTCCGATGCAATACTTGTAGCTGCGGATATCTGCGGTGTGGATGAGATCTACAGGGTGGGTGGCGCCCAGGCGATAGCAGCTCTAACTTATGGGACCGAATCAATTCCAAGGGTGGATAAGATAGTGGGCCCGGGGAATTTATATGTGATGACTGCAAAGATGCAGGTATATGGAAGGGTCGATATTGACATGCCAGCCGGTCCTTCCGAGGTCCTGATCCTGGCGGATAAAACGGCAAATTCGAGATTCATCGCGGCAGATCTGTTAGCCCAGGCAGAGCACGACCCCAGTGCACGGTGTTTAGTGGTTACAGAATCCGAAAAGATTATTGAGGAAGCAGAGAAAGAGATTGCAAAACAGATAAATTCCATAAAGACGAGGGAAACAGTTAAAGAGAGCCTGAAGAATTCCGCATTTATACTGACAAGGGATACCGAGGAATCGATTAAATTCGCCAACCAGTACGCTGCAGAACATCTGGAGATAATGACAGAGAATCCGGAAGAGGTTGCGAGTGAGATAAAGAATTCGGGAGCCATATTCCTGGGAGAATTCTCTCCAGTAGCTGCAGGAGACTACGCATCCGGGGGAAATCATGTGCTTCCAACCGGAGGGACCGCGAGATTCTCTTCCGTCCTGAGTGTTAGGGACTTTCTGAAGACATCGAGTATTCAGAGAATTACAAAAAGGGGATTATTAGCCTTGAAAGAAACCATTGAGACAATTTCGAATTCGGAGGGTTTCGATGCGCACAGGAAATCCGTAGAGATCAGATTTAACAGCTAGAGGTAAAGAAGCAGTTCCTTTGCATCATCTATGACGAGATCGGACATCATCTCATGAAATTTCTTCCTCAGGATATCTCTCTCCCTTGCGTTTGCTGTTCCAGACAGGATCGCTATAAAGTAAAAATTGGCATTTCTAGCAGCCTTTAAATCATCTATTGAATCGCCTACATAGATTGCACCCGCATCTTCTCCCAATTTGTATTTTTTACAGATTCGTTTTTTGCATTTTAGGAGGGGTTCCGGTGCGGGTTTCTTGGCTTCAGTGTCTTCTCTCGTAACCATTAGGTCGGGACGAAATATCTTGCCAAAATTATTTTTTAGGCCAAGTTCCGCCTCAAACCTTTCCCTGCCCGTTACGATACCAAAGTAGTATTTTCTACGTAATTCGAGCAGTGTTTTTAAATCCACCAGGGGCCTTTCGTTCAGGATGAGCCCTTCCCCCTTGAAAAATCTTGGCTGTTCTTTATACTTATCACAGAATAGGTCCTTTCCAAGATAGATCTCTTCAAATATCCGCTTTATCAGTTCTGGAAAGAAGAATTTTTTTGCGATCTTCAGATCTTCGCCGAAGAATTCCATCAGGGTTTTTTCCGTCGCATCTAATCCCCCACCATATTCCTCTATCCTTCTCGTTATCTTTTTTAAATCCAACCTCAATGGATCTCCGGGATATGTGGAGCCCAGATACCTCAATCTCTCGAGCATCTCATCGAGATCCCCTGAATGTGGTTCTAAATCCGGCTTCCTGTCCAGATTACTGATCAATTTTGAGAGATAACAGAGAATGACGGCATAGGTAAGCTCCCAGTCATCGTTAAATCCCCCGGCGAGCTTGAATTCCTGGGTAGTGGCTCTATTTATTAGATATTTATTCAATTTTAGACCGAGACACTCTGAGAAATAGTACTGCACGGTATTAACTATTGTCTTTCTGTAGGAATCTCCAACATAGATCAATATACCATCGATATCCCATATGATGATCCTGGGTTCTCCCCTGTCTTTCATATCCTCTATATGGGAATTCTCCTTTAAATTCTTTTGATAAAAGGCCGAAATGCTCCCGCCGGGATTTGAACCCGGGTCACCGGCTTTCTTCGCACCTTTTTCTTTATAAAAAACATGCGCCAAGGGATGGAACAATATTTCCTTTCTTTTTCTAAAAGAAAGAAAAGGCTGCGCGAAAGGCCGGAATGATTGACCGGACTACACTACGGGAGCGAATTGGATCGTTGTTAAATTTTTTTTGATCAACCTTTTTCTTAAAAAGGTTGCTACACTACGGGAGCGAATTGGATCGTTGTTAAATTTTTTTTGATCAACCTTTTTCTTAAAAAGGTTGCTACACTACGGGAGCGAATTGGATCGTTGTTAAAATTATATAAGAAATTAAATTAAAATATGTCAAGAAAAAATAATCAGCGGGTTAGCTCGATTTCGATATGAACTCCATCAGGGACCTGGATGCGCATTATCTGTCTCAGGCTTCTTTCATCGGCATCTATATCTATAATTCTCTTGTGAATCCGCATCTCCCAGCGTTCCCACGTTGCCGTTCCCTCGCCGTCCGGTGACTTTCTCGTTGTGATTCTAAGCTTCTTGGTTGGCAGGGGAATCGGACCAGAGTAATTTGCCTTGGTCTTCTCTGTGATATCGATTATCTGCTTTGATATATTCTCCAATTCCCTTGGATTCTTGCCTATAAGTATAATCCTTGCCTTCTCCATCTCTTCTGAAAAACGAAGAAAAAAAGATTATTTCTTCTTGGGTACTACGCTAATGACCATTCCCGCAGCTACCGTCTGACCCATGTCTCTGATTGCAAACCTTCCGAGTTGTGGGAAGTCCTTTGAGGGTTCTATACAGAGTAACTTGGTTGGTTTTAATTTAACTACTGCTACATCACCCGTCTTTAGAAACTGTGGTTTTTCCTCTAATGTGGCACCGGTCCTTGGATCAATCTTCTTTATCAATTCGGTAAATTGACAGGCGACCTGGGCGGTATGTACATGGAGGACTGGTGTGTACCCAGCAGTTATCGCAGACGGATGTTGCAGTACAACGAGCTGGACAGTAAGCTCCTCGGCAACGGTCGGCGGGTTATCTACTGGACCAACAACGTCACCCCTCTTGACGTCCTGTTTACCAACGCCTCTCACATTGAAACCTACATTATCCCCTGGAACTGCCTGAGATAAAGCCTCGTGATGCATCTCGATTGTTTTTACCTCACCTGTAACGCCGGAGGGCATGAATATCACCTTCATTCCTGGTTTCATTACCCCGGTCTCAACCCTTCCAACTGGAACCGTGCCAACACCCGTTATCGAATATACATCCTGAACTGGAAGCCTCAGTGGCTTGTCTATAGGTTTTTCTGGTGCCTTTAATCCATTCAGGTACGTTAGGAGTGTTTCACCTTTGTACCATGGCATATTCGCGCTTTTCTCTTTCAGGTTGTCTCCCTTGAATGCGGATGCAGGTATAAATGGAATCTCTTCAACTCTGTATCCGATACTCTTAAGAAGTTTTGTTACCTCCTCCTTCACTTCGTTGTACTTTGCTTCATCATAGTTGACTGTATCCATCTTGTTTAGAACCACAAGTAGCTGGGGGACACCCATGGTCTTTGCCAGGAATGCATGCTCTTTCGTCTGTGGCTGCACACCCTCTTTAACGGATACCACTAAAACTGCAGCATCCGCCTGTGAGGTACCGGTAATCATGTTCTTAACGAAGTCTCTATGTCCGGGAGCGTCAATAATTGTGAAGTAATTCTTGTCTGTTTCGAATTTTTTGTGGGCAATATCTATGGTTAGTCCTCTCTCACGCTCATCCTTCAGGGAATCCATCACCCATGCATATTCGAATGTGGCCTTACCGAGTTTTTCTGCCTCTTCCCTATATTTCTTCATTACCTGCTCTGATACCTCTCCCAGCTCATAGAGTAATCTGCCAACCAGTGTGGATTTCCCGTGGTCAACGTGTCCTATAAACACTAAGTTTATATGTGGTTTTTCAGCCATTTTGAATACCTCCTCTTTCCATCTTATTTAATTATCCCCTGATAAGAAGGATAGTACTTACTATTTGATTTGAAACTTTAAAAAGCGACACATATGCTCGGCTCTGGGACAAAAATAGTCAGCCCGGAGTATTGCGAGATAAATTCCCCAGATACCTCTTGGCAATCTACCTTCGCCCCGGTTCCGGGGGGTACCTCTCTCGATGAAAGCAACTATAAATATATTGCATGTATATTGAA